>CAYYHH010000309.1:0-2795 GCA_964471645.1 uncultured Oscillospiraceae bacterium | reverse complement strand
CTCAACTTCATCCAGCTTGGGAAGTCCTGCTTCATAGTAGTCTTCATTCTTTGCTAAGTTAATCCCCACACCAGGTGTATAATCAACGAATTTAAATGGTCCGGCACCTATCGGATTGGTAGCCTGTGTCGGCCCGCTGCCTTCAGGAATTATACCAAAATACATAACGGACAGAAGTTTCGCATCGCTTTCCAAGAAATTAAATTGCACCACATAGTCATCCAGTATTTCTACATCCTTAATTACATCTGAAAAGACACTCCTCAATGCATTTTGTTCTTCCGGAATTTTACCGCAAACTCTGTCGTATGTATACTTCACGTCAGCCGCTGTAAATTCACTCCCGTCATGGAACACTACATCTTCCCTCAAATAGAAGGTAATGCTTGTTGAGTCATCATTGATGTCCCATCTTTCGGCCAATGCCGGTACCAATTCTCCATCAGGCGAAGGCATTATAAGCCCCTGAAAGATATTGAACATTATTTCCTCGGTTCCTGATGCTTGCGCGATATGAGGATCCAGAGAGTCAAAATCCTGTGGGATACCTACAACTATTTTGGAAATCTCCGATCCGTTATCCGGATCTTCCCCTCCACCGCAAGCAGACAGGACAAGAGCAACAACCAACACCAGACTTACGAACAACGCAAAACTCGTTTTTTTCATTTTATTCCTCCTTGACGTAATTTTCTCGTTCGTCGTTCCGTTCAGCATGTCCTAATTATAGCATAGGAATTGTATTTGACAATAAATTTACGTGGCGTTTTTTATTAAAATAAATAAAAAAATCCCGAATGTGTCGTCAGGTTCCTAATTCACAACCTATCCTATGATAGGTGGGTTTTCTGTTCCTGCTTCTGTCTTCCACTCAATGGAGGCCTGACATAGGCGCTGGAAACTCGAAGTCCCGTGAACTAAATGTAGGTTAAATTACAAAACCTTAACGAACACCTCAGGATCTTATTACTTCTATAGTATGAAGTCTTTCCTTGTCTTTATTCCGCCAAATATTTCAAACTTTTAAACAAATTTTGTTTGCTTATGATTAAATTATAGCATCAAGATCCGTTTGAATCAAGCACCTTTAATCTTCCAGCGGAACAGAAGAATTATGAGAGACCTTCTGAACGTCATCATTTTCCTCCAACATGTCGATCATTTTTTTTAGGCTTTTAAGGTCCTCCGCTCCAGGATTCGATTCGATAGACGGTACAAATTCAACGTCAGCTTCCGCAAACCCATACCCCGCGGATTTCAAAGCATCCGATACCGCATCAAAATCTTCCGGTGCTGTCTGAACCTCAAAACTGTCCTCGTAAACTATCACATCCGAGGCCCCCGCTTCAAGTGCGGCCTCCATCAAAGAATCCTCGTCTATACCATCCTCGGTTTTTTCAATCAACAGAACGCCTTTTCTTTCAAACATATAAGATACGCACCCGGGAACGCCCAGGTTTCCTCCATGTTTGTCAAAGGCATGTTTGATGGAGGAGGAGGTACGATTTCTGTTATCTGTCAGCACATCGACAATAACAGCCACTCCGCCCGGGCCATATCCTTCAAACAAACCCGATTCATAGGATTCGCCCCCCAACTCTCCGGTACCCTTTTGAATAGCCCTGTTGATATTATCATTAGGCATATTGATAGTCTTCGCCTTATCTATGGCATGTTTTAATGCTATGTTATATTCGGGGTCGCCGCCGGATTTTGCCGCTACCGAAATAGCTCTGGCGTATTTTGTAAATATCTGTCCTCGTTTCGCATCCTGGGCAGCCTTCCTTCCGGCTATAGTTCCATGTCTTCCCACTTTGAACCCTCCTGTTCATATCACTGCTCATTTGAAGAATATGGCTTGCGCCTCCTGTATCGATTGCGCGCAAACAATTGCATCAAGCGAATTGTCCACGACATTACATATCGATTTTTGGGATCGGCAAGTTCAGCTGGCGGAGGTTCATCAACATCCATATTCTTGTAGGCCGCAGCCATCATCAGTTTGATCCGGTTCAGCTGATTCACATCGCTGGCACCGGGATCGTAATCGATAGCGGCAATATTAGCTTTTGGGTTATAATTTCTCAATGGCTTTATCATGCCCTTACCCGTCACATGATTGGGCAGACAGGCGAAAGGCTGCAGACAAACTATATTGGTCACACCGCTGTCCAGGAGCTCTACCATTTCTCCGGTGAGCAGCCATCCTTCTCCGCATTGGTTCCCTATAGAAGTGATTTTTTTGGCTTTTTCCGCCGTATCCCTGATATGTGCCGGGCCGTGAAAGCGCTTGCTGCGATCCAACTCCCTGCGGGCATGAGATCTGAACCACTCAATAATTACTATTGAGGCTTCGTTCTTCAGCATTGTAGAAAAACTCCCGGACAATTCCATCAAATTGTATTTTTTACTGTGCATGCCATAAAGGAAGAAATCCATCAGATCTAAAACTACAGCTTCCCCGCCTTCATTTTCTATTACACCTACTATATCATTATTCGCCATAGGGTGATATTTCACCAGGATCTCTCCGACGATACCTACCTTTGGTTTGCGGACATTATTCAAAGGCAATTCATCGAATTCCCTGATCATTTGTGATATATTTTTCCGTAAATTCCTCAAGCTTCCGTCCTTGACATTTTCCATAGCTATCGCTGACCATTTTTCCGCAAGGGCATCCGCAGAGCCCTTCTCGGTTTCGTAAGGTCTTGTGGCATACAAAATTCGCATCAAAACGTCGCCGTAAATAAGAGATATCCCGCCTCTTTTGATCAGTCTCGGCGTTAGCGGAA
>CAYYHH010000308.1:0-2813 GCA_964471645.1 uncultured Oscillospiraceae bacterium | reverse complement strand
GATCAAGGGTTTGGGCGGAAGTCTGAACGTAGTATAAACAGTTATTTGACAGTGGCGCGGATAAGGTACAGATAGGCACAGATAGGCACAGATAGGCACAGATGCACAATCGTTCCTGTCCGCGAAAGATAGGCATAAAGGGGGATATAATAGTGAAGGAACATTATGTAGGTTTATTGACTACTGATGATGAAATACAAGAATTTTTCATGGTAAAAAACATAGCCGTGAAACTGGGCTCCAATAAGAAGCAGTATTTAGACCTGCTTTTGGGGGACAACACCGGGGAAATAACGGCTAAGAAATGGGATGTAGCAGATACAGAGTTGCCTGCTCTGAATGAGATCAGCGCCGGTGAAGTGGTCAAAGTAAAAGCTCAAGTCACTGAATGGAATGGGCTGAAGCAACTCAGGATCATGAGGATACGCAGATCTGTGGACCAGGACAACATCGAGATTGGGGATTATATACGTACCGCGCCGGAAAAACCGGAAGCAATGTATAAATTCCTTGTGGATAAAGTGAACTCCATGGAGGACGCGGAACTTCAAGCCCTTTGCGATAGAATACTTACAGATAATAAGGGGAAGCTCCTTTATTATCCGGCAGCTGTTAAAAATCACCATGCAGAAATGGGCGGACTCCTCTATCATATGAAGCGAATGATAGAAATGGGCGAAAGATACTGCGAGGTGTACTCTATCCTCAACAGGGACTTGGTGTTGACGGGGGTCATTATTCACGATATCGAAAAGATCAATGAAATATTGTCCGATGAAATGGGTATAGCCTCCGGCTATTCCTTTGAAGGACAGCTCCTTGGCCACTTGGTACAGGGAATCAAAACTATCGACAGGCTGGCGGAAGAAATCGGAATGGGCCGGGAAAAAGCTATTATGCTGGAGCATATGATACTGTCCCATCATTATGAACCTGAATTTGGAAGCCCGAAAAAACCGTTGTTCCCCGAGGCTGAGATACTCCATTACTTAGACATCGTCGATGCCAGGCTTTATGACATGGAAGAGGCCCTTTTCGGGACCAAACCCGGGGAATTCTCCGAGAAGGTGTGGACCCTGGACAATAGAAAACTGTATAAGTGCTGTACGGAGGAATAAACGGATTTCACAGGCAAGGTATAACCGAAACTGCGATTAGCTGCAATCGGGATAAATTGCTGCAGTAATAATGTAGCTTGATATAAAAGTGTAAATACCACCGTCACCATATTGCATATGTGCGAATTTCGATTTTAATCATGCCAAATATAATGTATCCGGCCATAACCACATAATTCGGATTGTACATGAAACACAATATGAAATGCTGCTATAAAATCATTATTAGTACCCGGATCGAATGTGACCTGTGCCAATTGCGACCAATACCAAACACTCAACATATAAATTATGGACAGCAAGAAAGATAGGACAATATTTGGTAAAAAGTCTACAATGGGATTAAAATATGTCAGTGCAATAAAAAACAATGCAATAAAAACCGAGGAAATAAGGAGAAAAGGGCATGTTGCGTTTGCCAAAGGAAATAACGGGAATTATGAAAACCGTCGAAGATAGCGGTTATCAAATTTATATAGTCGGCGGAAGTTTGAGGGATCTATTGCTTTTTATTGAGCCGAAGGATTGGGATCTTGCCTGTAACGCACCTCCCGACAAAGTTGTCGAATTGTTCGGCTCGACATCCGAAACGGACAGAAGCGGAGAAAAATTCGGCGTCGTGCAAGTCAGCAAAGGTGAGATCAAGGCCGAAATAGCAGCCATGAGGATTGAGGGGGAATATTCGGATCTGCGCCACCCCGACAAAGTGGAGTTTACCGACAGTATCGAGAGCGACCTTGCAAGGCGAGATTTTACAATAAACGGTATGGCTTTCCACCCGCAAAGGGGGGTCATAGATCCCTACGGTGGACAAAAAGATTTAAAAGACCGATTAATACGCACGATAGGGGACCCGGATAAGAGGTTTTCAGAAGATCCTTTAAGAATACTCAGGGGAATAAGAATGGCAGGGCAGCTGGATTTTGATTTGCAGATGGATACCTTTACAGCCATGCAAAAAAATGCGTGCCTCCTTGAACAGATCAGCATGGACAGGCGAAAAACGGAGTTTGAAAAGATCCTTACGGCAAAAAATACAGGCAAAGCGCTGAGGATGTGCGTTTCGACCAATGTACTGGCCGCAGTTTTCGGTGAATGCTATCCTCCCAAAGGGAAAATGGACAACGGGAATCTGGAGGTGTTGATCCAAAATATAGATCGATCCCGATCCGATGTGGATCTTCGTCTTGCGCTGCTGTTACTATGTTTCGAAAAGCGGAAGGCTATGAGGTTAATCGATGAGTTGAACTTGGGAAAGGAACGGACTAGGCTGCAAAAAGCGGCGCAGAACCTGCTGATGGATTTATATTTCGCGTTGGACAAGTATTCGCTGAAGCGGTTTATATACCTTAACGGCGAAGATGTTTATGAATTTTTGTCAAACATTTGTAAGCAGCAAAGGGAAGTATATGAAACACCGGGATATCGCGTCGAAAGTCGTTACTACTTATTGGAAGATATAAAGAAAAATAAAGAACCCATATACATTGAGGACCTTGCGATAAATGGCAACGATTTGATTGAGGCCGGCATTGTCAAAGGAGAGAAGGTTGGAGAGATGCTACTGATGCTCACAGATACTGTCCACAGGTTCCCCGGAATAAATACAAAGCCCAAATTGTTAAAAAAAGCAAAATCCTTAAAAAACCCCATAAAGGCCAGGTTCCGAAACATATATTTAGTGAAATAAACTGA
>CAYYHH010000307.1:0-2815 GCA_964471645.1 uncultured Oscillospiraceae bacterium | reverse complement strand
CAAACTAAAACGCTGATCAGGATAATTCAAAAACAGCTATTCAAATATTGACTGTATGAATTGGAAGCTGTATCTGATCGATGTGTTCCTCCCAAGAAAAGAAATATTTATTTTGTCTCCGTCTGAACGCTTGGCATTTAACGACAAATATTCCGGATGCCCTGTCATTTCAGAGCAGGCGTTATCTACAATCACCAAGCCTGTACACAAACAGAATACCAAAAGAAAAGCCGCTGTTTGTTTTTTACGGCGATATGAACGATTTAACTTTGCGGCACTTGCTTCCGCCCTTTTATCCATCCTCATAAAACTGCCTATAAATACATATTAATGTATTCCCTCCAGAATTTCTACGATCATTATTAATATATTTCTTTCGGAACCTCTGCGATCATTATTAATGCATTTCTTTCAGAACCTCTGCAATCACGTGAGCAAAAATTATCGCAGCATCTTTTGCCTCTTCGATGCTGTTTTGATTGTTCCCCATTTCCAATAAAATATAATTGTCTGATATATATTGATTATATTTGTACTCTTTCAGGATCGTACCTTTGCTGAATCCCGGATAAAGGCTGTTTGCCTTTTGATTTATACGGTTGGCAAAGCTCTTCAGGGCCTCCGCATTCGCATTCCCTTCACCGACCACAAGACAAAACTGAGCCGATTGTTTTCCCTGCGCCATAAAGGTATGTTTAGTATTTCCCGTGTAAGATGCCGCATCCCGGTGGAGATCGATGATCATTTTGATCGAAGGATATGCTTCAATCATTTTCTGTGCCGATTCTAAAGAACGACTGTAAGATTTGCTATAAGAAGGCGAATCGTGAATAGCCTTATCGTGAATGACCGATATTCCCCTGGCCTCAAGAGCTTTTTTAAGGACGCTTCCTACCTCCCTTACTGTTCCTTCCTCTTCCATTGAATGAAAATTGCCGGTGCTTACAGGTTGGTAGGATTCTGTAGCATGGGTGTGGTAAATCAAAACCGACGGGTCTCCTTCGCCCGAGACAGAATCAAGGATATCCCCGCCCATGGTAAACGTTGCCGTATCATCGTTATATGCTGTTTCACTATCAGGGCTTTCCTTACCCCCGATTATCAGACTTTCCCCTTCCGGTGTACTGTTGGGCGATTTTCTGATGGAATCGGAGCTTCTGCTGACGGCGGGAAATGCGGCGGCAAGATATTGTTTTCCAACCTCTCGCCCCATATCCATTTCACTTTCCATAATCCCTTTGTTTAACATTGCAATACATGTCAAACCGGACAAACCCCAAAACAAAATTGTAAAAAGCAAAAGCCAGCTCTTGCTTCTTGATTTTCTGCACGTTTTTCTTCTCATTGAATGCACCCCTTCTAAGAGGAATATATGCCGGGATGGAGAGTATTATTTATACCATTTGCAATGATATCAGAAAAATCAGCAATAATTTGATCAATGTCCGTTGTGGTTACAATCATTGCTTGTCCATTTTTTTCGATGTGTTTTTCTGCTTCGCGGGGTTTTTTCAAATAGCCTGCCAGATTATCGAGTATAAGAGTCTTGGAGTCAATTACTGTGGGAACTCCTATTGCCAACACTTTTGTACCAAGATTGTTTTCTGTCAGATCCTTCCTCATATTGCCGGTGCCCGCGCCCGGGGATATGCCGGTATCCGTTATCTGTATGGTGGTGCTGATCCTGTCTACATTTCTTGCTGCAAGGGCATCGATGGCTATTACCATTTCCGGGTTAGTTATATCGACTGCTTCTTTTATGAGCTCTGAGGACTCCATTCCGGTACTGTACATCACACCGGGAATAAGCGCGCTCACGCAGCTGAAATCTTCATCATCCTCCGTCCCCGTAATTAGAAACATATGGCGGGTCACCTTAACTTTTGAAACAGTTATCGGCCCCAGCGAATCGGGAGTCACCATTCGGTTGCCTAATCCGACGACCAGGACTTTCAACTTGTTATGGAATTTGACCAGCTTTGAAAGCTCAAGGGTAAGAACCTTTGTAACCTCCGCCTTTACCTCTTCCTCGCCATCGATCAGATCTTTTGTTTCTATCGTGATGTAATTGCCTTTCGGCTTTCCCATCGCTCTGCTTCCTGTCTCACCGGTAATCTTGATTCGGGTTACTTTGATATCGTATTCATAGTTATCTTCATCAACCTCTACCTCCGGAATCTCTATCTTTCTCCCTTTGCTTTCCTCATCGAGCATTTCTTTGCTTTCTATAGCTAAGTCCGTTCTGTAATTCATTTTCCCACCTCCATTTTATTGTTATTTTGTGCTTGATTTTTTTTCTCTATTCAGATATACTTTGAAAGGCTATATTTCGTGAAAGTGGGGTGAAAAATATGGCGAATATAAAATCTGCAAAAAAACGTATCACAGTCATTGCAAAAAAGACCGCTGCCAACAGGAGAGTCAAGACTCATCTGAAGGAAATCGTCAAGAGCTTTGACAAAGCTGTTGCAGAAAAAGACACGGCTGTCGCTGCCGACAAATTTGCTTTAGCCGAGAAAAGATTGATGCAAGCTGCCTCTAAAGGCGCAATTCACAAGAATGCAGCATCAAGAAAAGTTTCTCGCATGGCTAAGCAGTTGCAGAAAGCTAAAGCCGAATAAAGCTCACCCGTCCCCACCTGTGCATAAGTTAAATGCACACGATTAAAATCGTAGAAAAGCCGGCAGTGTCTCCCGGCTTTTTTATTTTCATTCTTTTTACTTCTTTTTAGGCATAAAATATTCTTAGTGAATCAGATTTCAGTGCGCGCACAATGTCACACGGTCAGCCGCCACAACCGGTGACGGTTTTATCA
>CAYYHH010000306.1:0-2818 GCA_964471645.1 uncultured Oscillospiraceae bacterium | reverse complement strand
AAAACACTCACTCACATAATGTTACCATTAATGAACAAATTAGTCAATCTTTTTTGGATTTCAAAAGACCTACCAGGGATGATATTGCTTTTATCAGTGAGGTAAAACCCTGAAAAACATTTTCCCTGCCTTTAAAAGATTCCGTAAGTGAGGCAATGGATTGGCTGACGTTGAAGACGGCCTTGTTTGCTTCTTCAACACCGTTAGAAGCGATATTCGTTATCCTTTCAGCATCCTCCAGAATGCGATTTAAGGTTTTTACCGCGGGAATCAGGTTTCTTACCAGTGATATGCAATATATGATAAGAACGATAAGTGCGATCGCAATTATTATAAGGCCGGCATCGCCGAGTGTAATAGCAGCATCCATTTATACCACCTCCCTATCTAATTATGGGGTAAAGAATAGAACTTTTCAACATGATTTTGCATTATATGCATATATTTTTCCATAAGAGGGGGATATAAGGCATCATGATGAATTATATTTGGGCCGGTATGTTGTTCTTCGGGGTGATCATAGCCGCTCTCAGAGGTGTGCTGGGGAGCTTCAGTGAAGGACTGATGGAAAGCTGTACCGAGGGTGTTTACTTCGTTATAGGCCTTGCAGGTATTATGGCGGTGTGGTCGGGGCTTATGAATATTGCAAAAGATTCGGGCCTTATCGATTCATTTGCAAGGCTGGTCAGACCATTGATCAAATATTTGTTCCCCCATGAAAAAAATCGCGAAACCATCGCAATGATGTTGATGAGTTTCAGCGCAAATATATTCGGAGCCGGCAACAGCGCCACAGCATTTGCCATAAAAAGCATGGCTATGCTGGATGAAGAAAATGGATTCAGCCCCGTTGCCAGCGATGCAATGTGCATGTTTATGGCGGTTAATATGTCAATGATCCAGATCGTGCCCGTGACCATTGTGAAAATCAGAAGCGATGCAGGTTCAGCAGATCCCGGAGATATAATCATTCCGTCTATTGTTGCCGGGTTGATTTCGATGGTGGCTTCTATAGCAATATGCAAGCTGTATGAGAGGAAGTCGAAAAGATGACGCATCTTTTAAGTACCCTTTCACTGTTTTTTATACCGGGGATGATAACCGTGATAATTGCCCATGGTCTATGGAAAAAAGTCGCCGTTTATGATAGCTTCGTAGAAGGTGCCAGGAATGGGATCAGCGCGGCTATGGAAATTCTTCCGTTTATCATTGCTATCTTCATTGGAATCGAGGCAATGGTAAGTTCCGGTGCGATGGGATATCTGGAAAGTATTATCGGACCTGTTCTTGAGAGAATGGGAATTCCCAGGGAACTTACTTCCCTGATAATTCTAAGGCCGGTTTCAGGCAGCGGATCCCTGGCGCTGGTCGAGCGAATGGTAAGCGTGTATGGGGCAGACAGCTTTTTGGGAAGGGCATCGGCCGTAATGGCGGGTAGTTGTGAAACCGTTTTTTACGTTATGGCCGTATACTTCGGCGCCACTTCTGTAAAAAAAGTACGCCATTCCCTCCTGGCAGGCCTTGTGGGCTATGGCGTAGGTGTAATTGCATCAGTGTGGATCCTGAGACTTCCGGTGTGGGGCTAATCTTCTACCTTATTGACCATTGCCCCTAAATTACGAAATTTGGCCGCAAAGGAGGCGTAGCCCCTTTCCAGGTGGTATATTTCAGATATTTCGGTATCGCCTTCGGCCATCAATCCTGCCAATATCATTGAGGCACCCGCCCGAAGATCGGTGCAAATTACCTGGGCTCCCTGAAGTGATCTGTTTCCCTGAATTATAGCGCTGCGTCCTTCTATTTTAATGTCAGCGCCCATTCGATTCAATTCGCCAACGTGCATATATCTGTTTTCAAAGACGGTTTCCACCACGACGCTGGGTCCGTCAACTGTTGTTAACAGCGCCATGAATTGCGGTTGCATATCAGTGGGGAAGCCCGGATAAGGCATGGTTTTGATGTCGGTGGATACCAAGGGATGCAAATCGCCCCTGACGCGCATTCCATCATCGGTCTCTTCAACCGAAACACCGCATTCCATCAGCTTGGCGATGACAGGTTTCACGTGATCGGGAACTACATTTTTAATCAGGACATTGCCGCGTGTAATAGCGGCGGCCACCATAAAAGTACCGGTCTCTATCCTGTCAGGGATAACAGTATGCCTGGTCCCGTGGAGGGATGACACCCCCTCGATGCGAATGGTGTCGGTGCCGGCTCCCTTGACCTTAGCCCCCATCTTATTCATAAAGTTTGCAAGATCAACGATTTCGGGCTCTTCGGCGGCATTTTCGATAACCGTATGGCCTTCTGCCAAAGCTGCTGCCATCATTATATTTTCAGTAGCCCCTACGCTGGGAAAGTCAAGATAGACCTTTCCGCCTTTGAGTCTTTCCGCTTTTGCTTCAACATAGCCGTGGCCCTGCTCAATCTCGGCGCCTAATGCCTGGAAACCCTTAAGATGCAGATCTATTGGCCTGGCCCCTATGGCACAACCTCCGGGCAGAGCGATTTTAGCCTTGCCGGTTCTTGAAAGCAAAGGCCCCATTACCAATATAGACGCACGCATGCGTTTAACCAGTTCGTATGGGGCTTGTTCTTCTATTATTCTATCGGTTATTATTGATATTCGGTCGTTCTCGTAATCCCCTGTAACTTCGGAACCTATGCTTGCCAGAAGTTTGCACATAACATCTACATCCCTCAGGGCCGGCGCCTCTAATATTTCGCACTCACCTTCCGCAAGGAGGGCCGCAGCCATGATGGGCAGCACTGCATTTTTTGATCCGCTGATCGTAACTTCGCCATTGAGCGGCCC
>CAYYHH010000305.1:0-2847 GCA_964471645.1 uncultured Oscillospiraceae bacterium | reverse complement strand
GGTGGTGTGGGGGGCTTTTCCTTAGCAAATATCAGGAACAATGCCGCCGCCACAGCCGCAGCGATGCCGTATACATTCAGCATTCCCTTGATAGTGAATCCACTTTCAAGCAGGATGGGGCTGATTAAAAGTCCCGCCGCAATACCCAGGTAATTAGCCAGCAGAGCAACACCGTTGGCCGTAGCCCGTTCTTTTTCCGGGAACCATTTACCTGCCACAAGCCCCGGGGCGTTAAGAATAAAGGGTTGCGCTATGGCAAAGCCAAAGGTTATGACCAGCACGATTGTATAATTGTCTCCAAAAACTCCTCTGGCCAATCCGCATACGCCCGCCAATGCGGCACCGAAGCCGACCGCCTTTTTAAACCCCCATTTTTCGAATGCCGCCAGGGCCGGAACCGACAGCACGATCATCCCTACCATGAAAATAATCGATAATAAGCTGATAGCATTTTCGCCTTTTGCCCCATCGGTAAAACCATAAAATCTCCATGCGTCTGTAGTAATTGAAAAGAAAGTTGCCCACAGCAACTGTATCATCGCCGTGTTCAGCATGTACACCGCTAACACAACCCAGCGATAAGAATAGATCCTGAAACCTGACTCTGATATGACATCCGACCCCGATATGCCCGTCCCTGATTGCCCGTGTAACCCGTTACTTCCCAATATTATGCGCCTCCTTCATAGCAGCATTTGTAAACGTTCCTTTGTCAGCTGTTGAGCGTTGCGAATGATTTTTTATTGTCTTTATACAGGTTCTTGAAAACCGGAAATATCTTATCGTAAACTGCGGTGTTTCCCGGATTTGGTTTATATGTTGCTTTTACATTGATTATTTTTTTAACTTCCTTGATATCTGAAATCAGGCCGAAGCTTACCGCCATCAGCCCTGCCGCACCCATGGCCCCCACGTGACGGGGACTCTCAATGGTTTCCACGTCCCGGCCTATCACATCTGCCAACACCTGGCAGATATACGGAGAAATTGCACTCCCGCCGGTAAAGCGCACAACCTGCGAAGTTTTAAAGTTCTTTTCCGTCGCCTCCAACATCCATCGCATATGCATGCAGACGCCTTCGATCACCGATTTGACCAGATCGCTTCCCCGGGTCGTTATGCCCAGATTAAAAAACACACCCTTTGCGCAGTGGTCCTCGAAAGGACACCTGTTGCCGTGCATCCATGGGGAATACACAACGCCGTTGCTGCCTGCAGGTGTATCTTTTATGTATTCTATCAGTCCGTCATAATCCATTTCCGGCAGATCTATGCGATCCTTCACCCATTCCATGCATTTCCCGGAGGTTTCCAGTTCTGCGATGTAGCAATATGTATTGGGATCCGCTCCAACTAAAGCGCCGATTATATTGCCCAGATCCAAGTGAAGTCTGTCCACGGTGGTGCATACCCAGCCCGAGGTTCCTGAATAAAAATTTACATCCCCTACATTGAGGCAACCTGCTCCAACCTGGCAAAGGCTCACATCGCTTCCTCCCGAAAACACAGGTATGCCGGCAGGAAGACCCAGCTCGTCGGCGGCCTCGGATAAAAGCCCTCCCACATTGTCCGTAGAATCGCACAGTTCGGGAAGGTGCTTCATGTCTATATCGAACATCTTGCATAGTTCCCTACTCCAGCAACCATTTTTCACATCATATAGGAATGTGGCGCTGGCCACGTCCCTGCTGACTTTCATATTGCCCGTAGCCCTGCACGTTAAATATTCTTTTGCATCTAACCATTTATATGTTTTCGCATAGATTTCAGGCTCGTTCTCTTTAACCCAATGGTATTTCCATATCGGATCCTTTGTGCTGGCGGAAACGGCTCCGGTTATCCTTAAAAAGCGAAACACCTTATAAATGTTCAGCCCCTCTATTTGGATCCCGGTTTTCATATAGCGGGAAAACTGCTTATCCGCCCTGGTATCCATGCAACTCATTGAGCGGCGCAAAGGCGTTCCATTTTCGTCCACCATGACCAGAGTCTGCATCTGTGAACAAAATGATATCCCTTGTATTTCTTCTTTTGGCACGCCGGTTTTTTCCAGCAATCTCTTGGTGCTCTTGCCCATGGCCTCCCACCATTCTTCCGGCTCTTGCTCAACTCCCCCATTTTCCAAAATGTGCAGTGCATATTGCTCCACATCTCCATCGATCAACTGCACGCTGTCGGTATCGGAAATGTTGAACATGCATGTCTTCAACCCCGTCGTTCCGATGTCATAAGCTATGACTTTCATTTCAACACCATCTCCATTTCTTAAGACAACCCGTGGCCATAGTAAAGCGGCATTTAATTTATGCCGTCCTGTTCTTCCGCCCGCCCAAAAACTCAGATTCAGAATTCCCAAAGAAATATTATGATAATAATATTATACCCGCGTCTAAGTTTAGTGTCAAGGCTAAGTGGTTCTAATATTCTTACTATTGTCAATTTCTTTTTTTCCTGTATAATATCCATATGATTACAAATAGACGAGAGATGAACAAAATCAATAGCCGAAAACGCATTCTCAAGGCTTCCCGTAAGCTGTTTTCACAAAACGGGTACGAAGAAACCATGATTGAGGATATTGCACACAAGGCAGAGGTATCTAAGGCTACCATCTACAATTATTTCCCTAATAAAGAAAGCCTTCTTATAGGTACGGCCGATGAAGTGTTGGATCGCATCAGGGATCTTTTGAATAATGATCTGCGGGATTGGGGCAACAGCGGTCAAAAGTTAAGGCTGGTCCTTGAAGAATTCGTTGTTTCATCAGTGGAGTATCTGGGACTTTCCAGGCGGATCACCTATCTGAACTCCTGTGAAGACAGCCCTATTTATGCCACCAGAAAAGAA
>CAYYHH010000304.1:0-2874 GCA_964471645.1 uncultured Oscillospiraceae bacterium | reverse complement strand
CCCAAGAAAGAGTATTCTGCCGATCAACTTTTCGGCATGCTTCATTTCTTCAATGGCCCGCTTTTCAAAGCCCTTGTGCAAATTGCCATAACCCCAATCCTCGCACATTTCCGCGTGGACAATGTATTGGTTGATTGCGGTCAGCTCGTCTGCGAGTAGCGAATTTAAAGTATCAATCAGTTTAGGATCTCCCTTCATAAGCAAGAACTCCTTTCGTTTTTTTCTGGGAATGGGCAAAATCTTGGGGGTCCACAGATTACTATGGCAAGATTATATCCACTGTAAACCATCCAACCTTTTCTTTTGCCACGCTTCCTTCAGATCATAATACACGGTACGGCTCTTTGCGTCAAAATGGCTTTTCGTCATAAAGAAGTTTGTGACCGGCAGCGAGGGATGAGTAAAAAAGGCACTGAAGAAAAATCGGGGCCGTACTGAATCTACTAAATTCAGCACAGCCCCATTCATGTCAGTCCAAATCATGTTTGAGGCAGGTTTTGCCGGGCCTTGTTTATTTCTTCGTCCCGCAATACCCGGCGCAGCGCTTTCCCGTTAGTTTGACAGCATAATTTAATATTGAAAATCAGAATCCCTTGTAGCAGTGGCCTTCAAGGGATTTTTATTTTCGATTATTTATGAATTTTTTAGTGGCACAACTTGGCACAATATGGTATAATTAAGTCTAGTAACGCGATTTCTGTATGAGAGGAATTGATTTTCGTGTATCTTAAAAAAACCTTTCGGAAACAATCCGGTAGAACTTACCTTGTTATTGCCCAAAAATATAGAAATCCTGAAACGAATGTCTCTACTGATCGAACCATCAAGTCTCTGGGTTACTTGGATGAACTGGAAAAGGAATACGATGATCCTATCGCCCATTTCAAGGAAGTCGCGCGCCAAATGACAGAAGAAGATAATGCTAAGAAAAAAATGACTTTGGCCATCAATATGGATGAGACTTTGCCTAAAGAGGCTGAAGGACGAAAAAACTTAGGATATGCTGCGCTTTCGAAGATTTATCACCAACTGGAGTTGGATACCTTTTTCAAGAACAAGACACGATCTGAACCCTTCAAGTTTAACACTAACTCTATTATGATCCTGCTTGTCATTTCCAGGCTGCTTTCCCCTGGTTCCAAGAAAAAAGCTTTTGAAGAACGACGCCGCTATTTTGAGCGTTTCAATTTTTCGCTTGCTGATATATACCGTGCTCTTTCCCACTATGCCAAGATCGGGCAAGACTGCCAACGCTATCTGCACGAGCAGATTGTAGCGAAATATGGTCGTAATACGGAGACGATCTATTATGATGTCACGAATTTCTATTTCGAAATTGATGAGGCGGATGAACTTCGTAAATACGGCAGGTCCAAGGAGCATCGGCATAGCCCAGTAGTGCAAATGGGTCTTGCCCTGGATGCGGATGGGATACCGATCCATTATGAGCTTTTCCCCGGCAACAAACTGGATAAAGAAACCTTCCGTTCCGTTATCGGTGAGGTCAGACGTAATTACAACACGGGCCGGATTGTGGTGGTTGCTGATATGGGAATTATCACTGGCGACAATATTTATTATCTGACTGGCGGACGTAACCTGAATGGGTATGTGTTTAGCTTCTCGGTCCGTGGTGGTGCGAACGATTTCAAGAACTATGTGCTTGATCCTAAAGGCTATGTCGGTGCTGACGGAATGCCAGCCAGGGAGGATGCTGATTTCAAAATCAAGAGTAGACTTATCGCGCGGGAAATCAATGTAACTATGAGAAGCGGGAAGATACGTAAGAAGACGGTCTATGAAAAGCAAGTTGTGTTCTGGTCCAAAAAGCATTCCAACAAGGCAAGGGCGGAACGGGAAGAGGTTGTGAAAAAGGCACATGCATTGGTGATGGATCCTACCAAATTCAACAAGGCTACCTCCTACGGTGCGGCCAAGTATGTCAAAAGCCTGAAATTTGACAAGGAAACCGGTGAGGTGCTGGAAGGGAAAGAACTTCCATACTTTGATACGGCAAGGCTAGTGGAAGATGAAAAGTATGATGGCTATTATGCCATCGTCACCAGTGAACTGGATATGCCGGACGGCAAGATCATTGATACCTATCGGGGACTATGGGAGATTGAGGAGACTTTCAAGGTTACGAAAAGCACACTTGAGGCGCGCCCGGTACACCTTTCCCGGGAAGACCGGATTAATGCTCACTTTCTTATCTGTTTTATCTCCCTTGTAATTATACGGCTAATTCAGAAGATAACAGAACGCCGCTATTCACCGGATAAGATCATTGAGTGCCTGAACCAAATCTCGTGCTCTAATGAGCAAGATAACCTGTACCTCTTTGATTACCGAAGCGACATCTCCGATGCCATTGGAGATGCACTTGGTATCGATTTCTCGCGTAAAAGACTACGACTTGGAGAGATTAAAAAAATTTTAGCGCAAAGCAAAAAGTAAGCCGTTCCCCTACATATTTGTGCGAACACCTGAGGGCCGCAAACCCCTATCTACGAAGGCTGCGGCCTGTTTTTGTGTTTTTAGGTTGTCAAAGTCAGGATTATAATACATTGAAGAAAAAATTTTAAGTATCAATATAGGATTTTAGAACTAAATTTTTAGAAAATTACTACTTTGCTAAAATATTAACCAGCTGATACAATAAAAGCGTAACGATGCAATAATGTATCAACATGAATGAGGTGATTTAATGCCTAAAGCCTTTGAGAAAATTGACACGGGTGAATCAATTGCCGGGGAATTAGTGGATAGCGGGACTGCCATAATCGTTAAAAGCTCTTTAAAAGTCCGGGATTTTATGCGCCAGCCTTTGACCCTGACAGTCAAGGACACTCTCCAAGACAGCCTGGACATTAT
>CAYYHH010000303.1:0-2874 GCA_964471645.1 uncultured Oscillospiraceae bacterium | reverse complement strand
GCAGGCATTGTAAAGCCGGTGGCAGCAAAGGTGCAGGCAGCAGAGGCGGAGGCGGAAGAATCGGCAGAACCCACCGTGTAAAGAAAGTGGTGAATAATAATGGTTGAGTTAGTTGAAGCTATTGCAAAATCGCTAGTGGATCATCCTGAATCCGTAGAGGTCAGAGAGGTGGAAGGAAGGACAGCCAGCGTAATTGAGCTTCGCGTTGCCCCTGAAGACATGGGAAAGGTCATCGGAAAGCAAGGTCGTATCGCAAAGGCCATACGCATTGTCGTAAAGGCAGCCGCCACAAAATCCAATGTCAGGGTTGCAGTCGAGATTGTACAATAATCAGTTTAAAGCGGTCCGCCTCCTGCTGAAGCAAATGCAGGACAAGTGGAACCGCTTTCTGCAACTTCAGGCAATGTCAAGCCGGAAAGATTCAGGATCAATGATGTTATGGAAGAAGAAAAAATCAGATTAGGCAAAATCACAAGCGCTGTCGGGCTAAAAGGAGAAGTCAAGATATATCCCTACACCGATTACAAGGAAAAGTTTGGGGAGATCGATTATGTTCTGGTGGAGGAAAATCGTTTGTCCATTGAGAATGTCCGATATATTAAATCGATGGCAATCCTCAAGCTTTCAACTGTCGGCAACAGGACCGAAGCCGAAAAATATATTGATAAGGAAGTTTATATATTACGAAAAGATGCTCCGCCCCTGCCCGAGGGTGCGCATTATGTAAAAGACCTTGTGGGTCTTGCGGCTGTTGATGAAAATGGCGAACCGATAGGGACGCTGGAGGAAGTAATAATAAACAGCGCCCAGGATATATATATGATCCGGCCGGAACATGGAGGATCAGCCTTTCCGGTCCCGGCTGTAGAGGAATTTGTCAAGGAAGTGGATATGGAAAAGAGATTGATTCGCATCAGGTTGATTGAGGGGTTGCGTGAGCTATGAAAATAGATGTTCTGACCCTTTTCCCCGAAATGTTTTCCTCGATAACGGAGCATAGCATCATAGGCAGGGCAATTGCTAATGGCATTATTAACCTGACATTGACGGACATCAGGGATCACACAGTGGACAAGCATAACAAAACCGATGACACACCCTTTGGGGGCGGTGCAGGTATGGTTATGAGCGCCGATCCGGTATTCAGGGCCTTGGAGGCCATTGAACCACAAGGGAGCAGGATCATCTACATGTCCCCGAAGGGGAAATTGTTGGATGCAGAATTTATACAGGAATTATCTGCCGAGAAGAGCCTCGTACTGCTGTGCGGCCACTACGAGGGGGTAGACCAGAGAATATTGGATCACTGGCACATGGAGGAGATATCCATCGGGGACTACATCCTTACGGGGGGGGAGTTGCCGGCTATGGTGCTGATCGATTCCGTGGGAAGATTGCTTCCGGGCGTATTGGGAAGCAGTGAATCCCACAAGGAGGAATCAATTTATTCGGGTCTTCTGGAATATCCACAGTACACAAAACCCAGGGAGTACATGGGTATGCAGGTTCCGGAAGTTTTGCTGACCGGGAACCATAAACTTATTGATCTGTGGAGATTTGAACAAGCACTGCGGCTGACACGCAACAGGCGGCCCGATCTGTTTAAAGCTTATCTTAGCGAAGAGAGGAATTTAAGCAAGCAGGAAAGATTGATACTGGATGCAATAAGGGGGGCTGACTCTACTTGAAAAACGGCTTTGTGGGATATATAATAAACGCATGTCTAACAGGAAAAGAATAAGAGCCAAAAGAATACTGCTTTATTTGTTCATCGCTGCGGTTTTAGTGCTTGCCGGCATTATTTTCGTATATCCTATGGTGACCGGCGCCCTTGCGCGCACCTCACTTGTGGAGTACGGCAACCTTAAAGTCACAACCGATGCCACCTGTTATTTTATACGCGATGAAAGTGTTGTAAAAGCTGCCGATTCGGGAAGTATCCAGTACTATTTCGAAGAAGGTGAGTTGGTGAGAAAAGGCACAAAAGTCATCGACGTGCTTTCTTCCGGCGGAAACTATACTGTGTCAAAAAATAGTGTGATCAGTTACTACATCGACGGCCTGGAAGAGTTCTTTTCCCCTGATAATATGACTTCTCTCAAAAGGGATAAAACCGAGGCTCTTGACATCAATGTCAACGATGTCCGCAGGGAATCGGCAATCGTAGGTGAGCCCGTATATAAGACTGTTGATAACGGAACCTGGTACGTTGCACTGTGGGCCGAGCCGAAAAATGTGATAAAATACGAAAAAGGTAAATCAGTCTATTTAAATTTGCCCCTTGGCCAGGTAAAAGGGATTACATACGATATTATCGATTCCCAGGGGGCGTGGCTCATATTGTTGAAATTCAAGGGGTACTATGAGGATATGCCCAAACTTCGCAAAATCGATGCGGAGATAGTCACGTCGGATTACGAGGGTCTTATTATTTCCAACAGAAGTATAACCTCAATGGATGGCAAAACGGGTGTATATGTAAAGGATATAAGCGGAGAGTTTGTTTTCAAACCGGTATCTGTAATTGCCAGCGATGGGGAATACTCCTTGGTTGAAAGCTCGTTTTTCTACGAAAAAGATGGTGATAAATCCGTTAAAGTCAACACTGTTGGTGTTTACGACGAAATATTGAATTATCCGGAGAAAAAATAAAATGAACAATATCGGAGACAACATAAACAACATCAAAAAAGAAATGGCGGAGGTGGCTGTCAGAAGCGGACAAAATCCTGAAATGATGACGCTTATTGCCGTTACCAAGACACGAACCCCCGAAGAAATAAATTTGGCGATCGATGCGGGAATTACGGACATCGGCGAGAACAAAGTCCAGGAGATAACCACAAAGTACGATAAGGTAAAACCCGTACGCTG
>CAYYHH010000302.1:0-2878 GCA_964471645.1 uncultured Oscillospiraceae bacterium | reverse complement strand
AATCGCAACCCTCCGGGCAACCTCAAGGGCAGCTCTCACGCAAATTTCAAGGGAAACCCCCAAGGCAACCCCCCAAAGCAGCCTTTATAAAAAAATATCAGGATACAGGTTGCTTACCTATGATTCTCGCCCGGAAAATACCATTTTTTTTGATAAAAGCAACCTTGAAATCTGATTTTAAATATAAAGGTTGCCTAAAACTTATTCAAGCAACCTTTATAAAAAAATATCAGGATAAAGGTTGCTTTCCTATGATTTTAATCCCTTTGTTTTGGAAAAAGCAGCCTTTCTTTTCGGAAATCGAAAATAAGGCTGCTTTCTTAACTTCTTAACTTTATGTCCTATCAGACTCCACAAGCTTATTGGCCGGTGACTCTCTCATGTTCAATTACTCCCGGCTTGTCGGCTGTATCGTGATCGGCGAGCCGGTCGGTGACCCTCTCATGCTCAATTACTCCTCCGATCACAGTAATATCAACCTCCACCTTATTGAGGTCCATAGGATCGATTGCTAAAATGTCTTCTGAAAGCACTATTAAATCAGCCAGCTTGCCCACCTCAATGCTCCCCTTGATTTTTTCTTCGAAGGAAGCGTAGGCGCCGTTGTATGTGGAACAGCGGATAGCTTCCAACACATTTACTGCTTGGGTTTTGTCGCATTGAAAATTCTTATTTCGGTCAAACCGGTTTACAGCCCCATCGATAGCTTTGAAACCATAAGGTCCTGACGGTGCGTCACTGTGCAGCGAACACATAATTCCCGCTTCCAGCATGCTTTTTAAGGCCCCGAAGTATTTCATTCTTTCTCCATAGAATTTAGTGTAATTGCTGCCAAGGGCAGCTACCATACCTGCATTAACGCTGGGACAAATATTCATCTTTGCCATGCGGTCAATTAAATCTTGATCTGTCAATGAACAGTGCTCAATTCTGTGCCTCAAATCCGGCCTGGGATTTTCTTGAAAAGCTTTTTCATAGCCTTCAACCATGAATTCCACCGCCATATCTCCGATTGCGTGGGCAGATGCCTGACATTCTGCCTCATTGATCTTTGCCAGGTACTCTGCAACTTCTTCCCTTTCCCAGCCCCTTTCCCCTTTTAATGTTGGGTCATGGCTATATGGCTCCCTGGTGGCACAGGATGGTGCACCGCTTCCGCCGTCAATCATAAATTTGCTGGTGCCAATTCTAAAGTGCTCATCGCCGAGTCCCGACATAAGCCCCAAACTCATCCAATGATCATTTTGCTCGAGGGAAAAAGGTTTGCCAAAAATGCTGTGCAACATCATATAAGACCGAACTTTAAAAATCTTGTCCCTGCACAACTTTTGCATCGTATGATATGAAGAAGCCCCACATTCGCCGGCATCATGGATCGAAGTGATTCCTGCCTCCAACAACTGTTGATGTGATTTCATGGCCGCTCTTTTTTGCGCTTCCTCTGAATAGTTGACCTGTCCCCACAACCAAAAATGCGTGTGCCCGAGAACCAACCCCGTAAGTTTCCCATTGACAACCTCTACCTCACCTTCGGGATATTTCGAGGCATCTGCTGCTTCGTATACCCCCAGATATTCCAAGGCTTTGCTGTTATACATACAAATGTGGCCTCCACCATGCATGCAGTGGACAGGATTTGCCGGAGCCGCTTCGTCTAATTCCTCTATGGTAGGATGCCTTTGTTCAATCAGCAGCAAAGGCTCATAGCCCATCATAGATATCCATTCACCTTTTTCTTTTATTTTGACCGCTTCCCTGATAAGATTCAAAATATCGGATACAGATTTGCAATGCTCGTGTCGTGTATCTATCATCGGCGCGTCTATAGAATCTTCTAAAAGACCGTTTAATATTGGATGATAATGAGTATCTATAATCCCGGGCATTAAAGTACGACCCCTTAAGTCCGTTACTACTGTATTTGAATCAGTATTTGAATCAATAATTTCTTCTAATTCCCGGTTGGTTCCCACAAAGACGATTTTATTGCCTTTGATCCCGACCGCCTCTGCGATATCGTCATTTTCATTAACAGTTATTATTTTCCCATTTTTAAATGCGTAATCCAAATAAGAATAATCAAAATCCATAGTTTCTTCCTTTCTCAAATATCTGCATACCTTCCGAATACCCTGAGAGCCTCCAATCCCTCCCCTGCCTGACTGCGTATACCCGCGAGCTCCCAATCCCTGCCCTGCCTGACTGCGAATACCTGCGGGCCTTCCAACCCCTGCCCCGCCTGAATGCATATACCTGCGGGCCTTCCAATCCCTGCCCTGCCTGACTGCATATACCCGCATAACTCCCGAATACCCTCAAATGAAATATCTTTAAACATTGTGGATTGCTTTGGTCTATATTTTATTGTACCAAATAGCAGGGTCGCTGGCTATCCGTAACATAAATCCGTAACATAAATATTTGACTGCTATACATAAAATATGTGAAATCACTATTGCTGCTTCCTCTTACAGTCCATACTCCATGTCATTCTGTTGAGGAAGGGACTTAACCCATAGGTCCGTGCAAAACCTCAATTAAATGCTAACTTCCCAAGTTTTTCCGACTAAATGACCTGCATCCCTTACTATGGGCTTTACTATGTCCAGCAGGGCAAACGTAACCAAGCCGGCACGGCCTCTGTCTTCCTAATAAAAAATGAACAAAAGAACAAAATTTCAATTAATTTAAGAATCCGGGACTAAAATGACGATTTCAGAGCAATTTTTCAAGTAATTGAAACATAATTGGAAGTTACTTGAAGAAGGCTTTAAATTACTTGATTTTTTGCTACGAAAATGACATTACAACTGGTGATTTTAGAATTACTTGATTTTTTGCTCCTAGAACGAGTTTTGAGTTGACATTTTTGAAATTA
>CAYYHH010000301.1:0-2916 GCA_964471645.1 uncultured Oscillospiraceae bacterium | reverse complement strand
CACTGGCTATTTCTGTTTTCATGTTTTTCAATGCGGGCTTTGCGCTTGCAACTACATTTGTGTTGTTATTCGGCATTATTTTTCACCTCCTGTTACATTCTTAATTTAACCACAGCGAGGTAAACTATCCGATGTAATAATTTCATATCATGGTCGCTTTTGCCACGATATTTTTTTGTTTTTTTGATTCAAATTTTTAAAATCAAGCGTTTCATATATTTATTATCTCCGATTTCTTGAAAAAATCGCCGACTTTGTTTTTCAAAATTTTGTTTTCGGGCATATCCAGATAAGGGTCAGAATCAAGCATTTTACCGGCCTCTTTCCTCACCGTATCTAAAATGCGTAAATGTTTTGACAGATCGGCTATCCTGAGCTCAGGCAATCCATGCTGCCTTACTCCGAAAAACTCTCCGGGCCCACGCAATTCAAGATCCTTTTCCGCTATGATGAACCCATCATTTGTCATTTCCATTACCTTGGCTCTTTCAACGGCCATCTCTGTTTTAGAATCGATGATCAAAAAGCAATACGACTGATGACTGCCTCTCCCCACCCTTCCTCTTAATTGATGTAAAGTCGCCAGGCCGAAGCGCTCAACGTTTTCAATTATTATTACCGTAGAATTGGGCACATCTATGCCCACTTCGATCACTACGGTAGATACCAGGACATCCACGGATCCGGAATAAAACTCATCCATTATCACATCTTTTTCCGATTGCTTCATGTTTCCGTGAAGAAGTTTTACATTATATTCTTTAAAGCGATCCTTCGTCTCCTCAAAAAGCTGATTAGCTGATTTGACATCTATATGTTCCGAATCCTCGATCAGAGGTGCAACGATATACGCCTGCCGGCCTTCGTTTATCTGTTTACGCAAGAACTCATAAGCCTTTATTCTTTCGTTTTCCTGCAATACCTTCGTTATAACCGGTTTTCTGCCCTCAGGCATTTCGTCGATTGCCGAATGATCCAGATCACCATATAATATTACAGCCAGTGTTCTGGGAATAGGAGTTGCCGTCATGACTAATACATCGGGATTTTCTCCTTTCATTGAAAGCAAATGGCGCTGATTGACCCCGAACCTGTGCTGCTCGTCGGTGATGACCAACCCAACATTGGCATATTCTACATCGCGCTGGATCAACGCATGAGTTCCTATGACGAAATCTATAGCTCCGCCGGCCAATTTTTCACGGACGGCTGATCGCTGATGTTGCTTCATGCTCCCTGTAATCAGCCCGATTTCGACATCAAACCCGTCAAACAACCTGTTTAAACTGTCATAATGCTGTTGTGCCAACAATTCCGTCGGAACCATCATAACAGCCTGATATCCGCTTTTTATGGCCTTATAGGCCGCCGCCGCCGCCACCGCCGTTTTCCCTGATCCCACATCTCCTTGAACCAGTCTGTTCATCACATGAGTCGATTCCATGTCCTTTTCTATTTCTGACAGCACCCTCTCCTGGGCACCTGTCAACCTGAAAGGCAAAGCGGAGGTAAATTCTGCAGTTTTTACCGTTGAAGAAAAGGTTATGGATGAATCTGCTTCTCTGATTTTGCTTTTGATAGACAAAAGTCCCAGCTGGAGTAAAAAAAGTTCATCGAATACCAGCCTGAATCCGGCTTCTCTGGCTTTTCTGGCATCTTTGGGAAAGTGAATGTTCTGCAAAGCATAATGCAGTCCGCAGAGCCTGTTATTTTCGAGAATATCCGGCGGCATGTATTCTTCCAATTCCCCTATAAAATCCTGAGCCAAACGCTGCCATTTGCGCATGTTATTTTGGGTTATGCCACCGGTCAATTGATACACCGGCAAAATTTCCCCATTGCCGCCCTGCCAAAGATTGAAATCCGGATGAACCATCTGCAAGCGTCCGCCTCTTACAGATACCTTTCCGAAAAATTCGTATTCAGCTTCTTTATTAAGGGTTTTTTCGAGATAGGAGGCATTGAAAAATATTATTTCTATACCCGCGCTTTCATCGGAAACCAGCAATTGTAAAGTCTTTTTTCTGCCATAACCGTATCCGCCTCTGACCATCAACGTTATCCGACCTTTGATCAGTGCGATTTCTCCATCTGTCAGAAATGCGATTTTTTTACTGTTTGTTCTGTCCTGATAAGTTCTGGGGTAATATAAAAGAAAATCTTCGACAGTCCGGATTTTCAATTTTTCTAACGCTTTTGCGCTTTTAGTCCCTATTCCTTTGATTTCTGTTACGCTGTCCTTGATATTCAATCTTGATCTCCTACCGCACCATGCAGATGTTTCATCGATCTTTCCTGATCAACCGGTTATTTCTATGTTTCTCGGGGCTATCTGTTTAGATATCAGACCGGTCACATTTATGGCAATGCTGTTGGCTTCGATTCCTGTAAGCGCCTCTATGTCTGACTTTATATCATTGATCAACTGCTCCGTTACCATGCCGATGCTGGTTCCGAACCGAATAGCAATATAGAACCTTACATCCAATCCTTTGTCACCCATGATTACATCAAACTGATCGGTGGCGTCGGGTATGCCGTGCTTAGTTCTGACGCGGACTACTTTCCCTTTGGAATTTGTAATATGAACACGCCCCTTTAATTTGCGGACGGCTTCAATAATAATCCTGCCGATGACCGATCTACGGATTTTTACACTTCCGGAGCCGGTTTCTGTATAGTACAAGGCCACAGCTTATCCTCCATTCACCGCAAATTTATCCGGTATAATTATACCAATTTACTGTTCTGCTTGTTCCCGCTTTTCCTGTTTGTCCCATTTGTTCCGATTGGATATAACCCTATAACAATATGTGAACCGCAACTTGCAGAATACATTTATCACGTGTTAGAATAATAGTAGCATATTGGTTGAAATTATGGAATTGATTTTTTGCCCTTTCTGTTTTATACTAT
>CAYYHH010000300.1:0-2936 GCA_964471645.1 uncultured Oscillospiraceae bacterium | reverse complement strand
GTCTATGGGATGACCATGCAGCACATCAAACCCCATGGGATTCTTTATCGGATGGTTTCGGAAAACGAAAAATACATAGACACATTTCTTAATACGGTAAAAGAATACAATCCCGATCTGTTTATCATGCTTCCGCCAAATACTCCCACTTTTGCAAGGGGGGTTGAGATGGGCCTGAAGATGGCAGGCGAGGCTCTGATTGATCTTAGCTATGACGATGAAGGGAACTGGATTATAGAAAGAAATAAAGCCGCACGTGAGGCAGCAGAGGTTGCCGGCAGGGCATTATCCGTTGCTAAAGAGCAGAAGATTGCAGCCATAAGCGGAAAAATGATCGATATAAACGCCGTAACCGTCTGCATCCATGGAGATGCCCCTGATGCTGAAAATGAAGGAAAATGTGTAAAAGAAACTTTGGAGGCAAACGGTGTTACCCTTGCTAACTTAAATGAATTTTGATAAAAGGAGAATTGACATGGCAAATACAATTACAGCACCCCTTCCGGGATTAATATGGGATATCTTAGTTGAAGAAGGACAGCAAGTAGAAACCAATGATCCGCTATTGGTTCTTGAGGCAATGAAAATGCAAAACGAGATTTTTAGTGATTTTGCGGGGGTTGTAACAGGTATTCCGGTAAATAAAGGCGATACAGTTAACTCCGGGGATGTCCTGGTTGAAATTGAATAATTAAAATTTAAGGGGCAGGGATACTTGCTTATACAAAAAAACAGCTGTGCTAATATTCTTGCCCCTTATCGATAGTGTTAGCAGTTTATAAAAACTGAAACCATTAATAGTGTTAACCGGTTTATGACCAAAGGAGGTGTAGATATGAAATCAAGGATTCCCATCGAACTGGTGGTCGGTGTGCTGGCAGCAATTTCGTGCCTGGTAACACTGCCGGGATTAGGCTTGCCTGTTTGGGCGCTTTTTATAGGCTGGGCTTGGTATTTTTCTCTTGGAGCAACCCCTTCCGTGTTCAAAAAATGTTACCCTCCGGTATTCACAGGCGCATTGCTTGCAGCCTTTTGTTTGTGGCTGATAGGGGCTTTGGACGGAATCGGCATGGGCGGAATAGTCGGAACGATGATATCCGTCGGTCTAACTGTTTTCTTGTTAATGATGACCTTGAAGATTCCTTTGACCAGTGCCAGTTTACCTGCATTTAACGCATATTCCTCCGTATTTGCCCTTATGTATATCGGCGGTTTTCCTGATCTGCCCATAGGGCCCATACTCAGCTGCACCTTGTGGGCTATGATAGGTAATTTCTTAGGACCTGTTTTTGGCTACCTTAGCATTAAACTTACTTTCCCGATCAGTGAACATAACGACTCCGATAAATGAGGTAATCAATGACAAACTTCGTTATTATAGATAAATCTTTAGATGATATTTCTTTGCTTGCAAAAATCCTGGACCAATTAAATCTCTTTAATGTGGCCCATATCTTTACGGACGAATGGGATGCCCTAGTTTATATTCTTGAGTCCCAAAGGATTGAAGGCGTTATAATCGACGTGGATTTACCTTGCTGCGATGACCTGCGGATTATCAAAGCTCTGGAGTTGATAAATCCGGATCTTGGATTCATATTTGTTTCCAAGAGCGGGCGCTACAAAAGGGAAGGCGCAAATTATAATATGATTGACTATTTAAATAAGCCATATTCCGAAGAGAATTTAAAGAAAGGAATATCTAAGCTCAAAGAAAACTATTATGCCGGCAAAGATAGGGATATTTATATTAAGACCTTTGGATCCTTTGAGATATTCGAAGATGGAAAAATTATTCCATGGAGCAATTCAAAGCCTAAAGAGCTCTTAGCCTTCTTAGTAGACGCAAGGGGGGCCAGCGTCAGCAGTTTGAGAATTCAGAAGACACTCTGGCCCGATTCAGATACTAAAAGATCTGCCAGTACCTTTCACACTACAATGCATCAGGTCAGACAAATATTGATAGATCTTAAGCTAGATGAGTTGATAGAATCCTCTCGCGGAAGCTATAGAGTAAACACAGAATTATTTGAATGTGATTTTTATGAATTCGAAAACCAGATTCAAACAGGCACAAAGGAGTCTCTCAGCAAAGCATTCGAACTATATCAGGGGCACTACCTGGAGAATAATTGTTTTGACTGGAGTTCTTTTACCCGCATAAGGCTGAAAACCAAGTTTGAAGAAATCTCGAATTATATTTAAGAATATCAGCCTGTAATTGATTGTAAGACCCATGATGTTGAGGGTTGGTATCCTTTAACAGAAAGGAACGCATTATGCAGAAAGAGCTTACTCACCTATTTACTCCTTACAGGATGAAAAATACGGTAATCAAAAACAGACTAGTTCGTTCCCCAATGGAATCCTCGCTAGGCTTTCCGGATGGATTGGTAACCAATGATCATTTGCGCATGTATCGTACTGCTGCGGAGGGCGGTGTAGGTTTGATGATAATGGAAGGTGTTGCTGTCCATCCTATCAGTAAAATGACCGATGCGCAGATGGTGGCCTTTGGGGACGACAATATCCCCGGATTTACACAACTCGCCAATACTATTCACGCACATGGTGATGGCATAATCGTTTGGGCACAGCTCTACTGTGGCGGTGCGGCATCATTTGGCTACTCTTATGGTCAAGATGATTACGGGTTGGATGTCAATAGTTTTAGGGAAGAATTGATAGAAGATATTCTAAACGGTTATGCAAATGCTGCATTGATTTTGAAAAAATCAGGATTTGATGGCGTTGAAATCCACGGAGGGCATGGATATCTTGTCTCTCAATTCTTATCGCCTGCAGTCAACCGACGTACGGATAAATGGGGAGGTACCCTTGAAAAACGCATGGCATTCCCGCTGGAAATCCTATATAGAATACGCAAACTGTGCGGAGAAGAATTTCCCATCGGAATCAAAATGAATGTGGCAGAT
>CAYYHH010000299.1:0-2945 GCA_964471645.1 uncultured Oscillospiraceae bacterium | reverse complement strand
CCCAAAATGCAGATCGAATCTAAAATGAATCCGAATTACAAACAGACCACGCACAAAAAAGATCGGGATCAGGATGGTAAACCCGGGTGGATGTGCATAAATCGAGACGTTAATAAAAAAATCAAGAAAAATTTAGGAAATGACAGCATATGATAAAATATCCGCGATAGAGTGAGTTGCGGATATTATACGTTAATACAAAGCAAATTTTAAATATAAAGTGAACATTAAATAAACATTGAACAAACGTTAAGTAAACACTGAACAAAAGAGTTGTTGAAATTATTTATATAAATCGATTTGAGATATTTACAAGATAACAATCATAGCCGTTACATTTATCAAATGTATGCCAATAATCAAACGGAACTATCGACGGTATCAATAATCAAACACCAATAATCAAATGTAACTATCGATGGCATCAATAATAAAACGCCGGCTATCTGAGGGCACTGGTAGATGCCAATAATAAGAGAGCCATACCAATAAAAAGAAAACGATGCCAATTACCAACGGACGTCAATTACAAATGGAACTATTGACGGTATCAATAATCAAACACCAATAATCAAATGTAACTATCGATGGCATCAACAATAAAACGCTAATAGTCAAACGCCAATAATTTATAGGCACTGATCCATAATAAATGAAGTGTGGAAATAAAACAGTTACGGGGCAAAAGGGGTGCTTATGGCCAGCAGTTCAAACAGAAACAGAAAAAGAATCATTTTCATCTTCCTGTCGGTATGTATCATTTGTACCGGCCTGGTATTCAGGGTAGGCTGGATCCAGGTCGTAAAGAGCGACCGCTATGCGAAACTGGCAGTTGAGCAACAGACCATGGATACACCTATTCCGGCAAAGCGCGGCATCATTTATGACAGAAACGGAAAAGAAATGGCTATAAGCGCGGTCACTAACACCATTTGGGCAAGACCCGCTGATGTCAGGTCGGCAAGAAGCGAAGAAGAGGGAATAGAAAAGCGCCTGAATACCGCCAAAGTCCTGGCAGAAATACTTGAAATGGATGAAGCCAAGGTCTTGGAGATAATTTCGGCTCCCAAATCCCTTGTAAAAGTAGCCAAATACATAGATAAAGATAAAGCCGACAAAATCCGTGAAGCCAGACTTCGCGGCATTTCCATAGCCGAAGACGTAAAAAGATATTATCCGATAGGAGCCTTTGCGGCTCACGTTTTGGGAAGCACTACCGATGATAATCGCGGGCTGTCGGGCATAGAATTGAAATACGACAAATATCTTTCGGGGACACCGGGGCGCTGGATCAAAAATACAGACGTGGCCGGCGACAGCCTTTCCTATGGTGTGGAAAAATACTTTCAGGCCGAAGACGGGTTGAGCGTTGTACTCACCATAGACGAAGTAATACAGCACTACGTGGAAAAAAGCATTAAACAGGTGCAGGCCGATACCCAGGCCAAAAGGGTTTTTTGCCTTATCATGGATCCGCAAACCGGGGACATATTGGCCATGGCGCTGACACCGGAGTTCGATCCCAACAATCCCAGAGTGCCCCTCGATCCCGCTGAGGCAACTTACGTAGAAAACCTCCCCGATTCAGATAAGCTCACCTACTGGAACGATATGTGGAGAAACCCCATGGTGAGCGATACATACGAACCGGGATCGACCTTTAAACTTATTACCACGTCCATAGCATTAGAAGAGAAAGTCACAAACCCAAGCGAAAATTTCGTCTGCACCGGCAGCATAATGATCGGGGGAACCAAACTGTCATGCTGGAGATCATATAAACCGCACGGACAGCAGACGTTGGCACAGGCGGTCCAAAATTCCTGCAATCCGGTCTTTGTCCAATTGTCCCAGAGGCTGGGGCTGACAACCTACTACGAATACTTAGAAAAGTTTGGCCTGATGGAAAAAACCGGTGTTGATTTCCCCGGAGAAGGAGGAAACATCCTCCAGAACATCGAAACGGCGGGATCCGTCGGGCTTGCAACCATGTCTTATGGCCAGGGGATTGCGGTGACCCCCGTAAGCCTGCTTACTGCAGTATGTGCGCTGGGTAACGAAGGGATGCTGATGCAGCCGAGGCTTGTCAAAGGGCTGTTGGATGCAAAAGGAATGCCCATAGAAAGTTTTGAGCCCAAAAAAGTCAGGCAGGTTGTTTCAAAGCAGACTGCCGCGGAGATGTGTACAATAATGGAATCCGTCGTTGCCGAGGGCGGCGGCGGAACGGCAAAAATAGAAGGTTATCGCATAGGAGGCAAGACCGGCACGGCCAATAAGGTAGTAAACGGCGTGTACGTCAACGACACTTATTCCTCCTTCATAGGAATGGTACCCATGGATGACCCCAGGTTGGCTATCCTCATGGTAGTAGACTCACCGCAGGGCGTCAAATTCGGCAGCCTTACAGCCGCGCCGGGGGTAAGAGCTATTTTGGAAGAGACTCTCCGCTATCTGAATGTCGAAACAAGCTTTTCCGAGGAGGAAATGGCCCGGATCCGCAGCAAAATGGTTTCGGTACCCCAGGTTGCCGGAGAAAATTTCAGCGAAGCAATAGGCATATTGGGAGGAGCCGGATTAGTCTACCAGGTATCACCGGCAAGGGCGGATAACGAAGATTTCACCATTGTAGATCAGTACCCCAAACCCGGAGAAACAGTTAAGAAGGGGACCAACGTGTATATATATTGGAAGTAGAAAGGGCAATGGCATTATTGATGAAACTGAAACAACTGCTTCTGAACACATCTGTCGATTACCCGGAACAATTTGCGGAAATCGATATTACGGGGATAAATTATGATTCGAGAAAAGTCGCAAAAGGAAATATTTTCGTCTGTCTGGACGGCTCGCGCACAGACGGGCACATATACGCAGGAGACGCGGCATTTCGGGGTGCGGCGCTGATAATTGCCGGAAAACAGCTGTCCCTTCCGGGCACGCCTTTG
>CAYYHH010000298.1:0-2950 GCA_964471645.1 uncultured Oscillospiraceae bacterium | reverse complement strand
AACACGTCTTTTGATTATCAAAACTCCGTCATAGCATTTAAAGTTTGTATTTAGCTAACAGTATATGAAAGGTTTTTTTGTTTGTCAACTACTTTTTTCTGCTGAATATAGATTTGTTGTTTTTTCGACCTTGCCTTTTCCCATCCTTCAACGCATCGTCTATCAGCCTCTAACAATTATTGTTGTTATCCGAAGTCGGGGTTATTTTTTTAATCCTTTTTTCCAAATTTGGCCGGGTAATCCACACCTGTGTTCCGCAAGTCAGGCATTTCAAACGAAAATCCATTCCGACGCGCATTGTCTCGAATGTATTGCCGCCGCAGGGATGGGGCTTTTTTAATTCCAGGATATCTCCCACGTTAATTTTAATAGCCATTTGTTCCATCACCCCCAAAGAACGTATCCAGTTGCCTCCTACACACATTGTCCCAAAACCCATGTTAATTAAATTAAAGGACGAATAACCCTCAATTCCGAATGGAACCCTGTATGAAACCCTGTAACTATTACCGGCGGATAATGTCCGTGCCCATATATGGCCGAAGAACTTCTGGCACTATTACAGAACCGTCAGCTTGCTGATAGTTTTCCAGAATGGCGGCTGTTGTTCTTCCGACGGCCAAGCCTGATCCGTTTAGAGTGTGTACGAATTCCACCTTGCTCCCCATCTCACGCCTGAATCTGATGTTTGCCCTTCTCGCCTGATAACTTTCAAAATTGCTGCATGAAGAGATTTCTACATATCTGCCGTAGCTGGGCATCCACACCTCAATATCATAAGTCATTGCAGAGCTGAAGCCCAGATCCCCTGTGCAGAGCCTGACCACCCTGTATGGAATTTCGAGGCGCTTCAATACCTCTTCAGCTGCGGCTGTAAGAGATTCCAGTTCTTCGTAAGAATCCTCCGGGCGGCTGAATTTGACAAGTTCAACCTTGTTGAACTGGTGCTGGCGGATCAGGCCCCTGGTATCCCTCCCCGCAGACCCTGCTTCTTTCCTGAAGCATGGAGTATACGCCGTATAATAAATAGGCAGATCGTCCCCGTCTATTATTTCATCCCTCAGCAAGTTGGTAACAGGCACCTCTGCAGTAGGTATCAAGAAGAAATCCTTGGAAGGAATATGAAACATATCCTCTTCAAATTTCGGAAGCTGGCCCGTTCCTGTCATAGCATCCCTGTTGACCATGAAAGGCGGAAGGATTTCTTTATAGCCATGCTCGCTTGTGTGAAGATCCAGCATAAAATTCATTACCGAGCGCTCAAGCCTGGCCCCTAAACCCTTGTATACCGTAAACCTGGTTCCCGCTATTTTGGTTGCTCTTTCAAAATCCAGGATACCCAGTTCCGTACCCACATCCCAGTGAGCCTTTTGTTCAAAACCGGGTTTTTCCGGTTCACCCCACCTGCGTATCTCCACATTATCCTCATCGCTGTTTCCGATAGGTACCTTTTCGTTGGGAATATTGGGGACATTGAGAAGTGCATATTGCAGCTCCCCTTCGGTTTGCCCCACCAAAACATTCATCAATTTTATCTCATCGGAAAGCGCCTTCAGCTCAGCCATCAGAGCAGAGGCATCCCGACCTTCTTTTTTAAGTTTAGGTATTTCCTTTGAGGCGGTGTTTTGACGGTTCTTCTTTGCCTCCACATCGGCTAACAGTTCCCTGCGCTTGAGATCCAATTCAATAATTCCTGATATATTGTAATCACCTTGACCTCTTGATTCGACGCCCTTTTTCATTTCTTCGAAATTATCCCTGATCCTCTTTAAATCCAGCATTTTAATTCCTCTTTTCCGTTGTTTAGTTTGGGACCAAACGCTAAAACAGATTCTTTTTGTATTTTATATACGTATCGTTCATATCCTCGACTTTGATTTGCATTTCTTTCTGCAGGTCCGACGCAAGTTGGTATTCCCCTTCATCAAGGGCATTCTTCACTCTGGTCAGCAATGAATCCTTGCCTATCCTGTCCTGTCCCAAATAGACTCTGAGTTCTTGTATCTTGCTCCAGTTAAGGAGGTCTAAGTCGGTGCAATCGTTATCCACATGACACTTGCGGCATTCTCTTACCTGATTCATCACATTGGGAATGATTCTGTTATGCAGCTCCATCGCCCATTGTGCCGTAATTGCCTCTTTGTATGATTTGATCGTTATTTCGTCGAAAATGCCGTCTTTAGCAATTACAGCCAATTTTTCCGGGTGATCATCAAAATATCTGACACTTTCCCAAACCGTTGCAGGCGGCTTCCCGAAATACTTGTCTCTTTCTTCCTGAGTGAATGCTATATAGACGTCTTCTTCGCTGCGATAGGCCCTGTCCTTTTCAAGATAGAAGGTCTCCTCGCCGTATTTCTTAGATAGGGCTTGTTCCAATTCTTCGGACGTCTTTTCTGCCTTCAAGGATGCCCTTATACCGTCCAGCATTGAAAGATATGATGTGGCCATTACGAGATACTTATTACTTTTGGGGTTGGGGGATCTGAGTTCGAATCTGGTACTCAATGGATTCTTCTCGTCCCTTATCAATCCTATCAGCACAGTTCTGTTCCTTGACGGATTTTCCGTTCTGTGTCCCAGCGATGTTACTATGCACACAGGTGCATCAAATCCGATTTTCAATCTATTTAGCGCATCGTTAGTGGACGCTATAAATGGGTTCATTATCTCGTAGTTCTTGAGCATTCCCATTAAAGCGCCGTAGCCAATCGGGGTCATGAAATACTCTTTCATATCTTTCGGCGCGAACAGGTTGACTTTCCGACCGTCCTTAAGCCGTGCGTTTACCCCCATGTGTGTATGGGCGCCATTTCCTGCTACCCCCTCGATCGGCTTTGCCATGAAAGTTACGTCCAGGCCGTGAGCTCGGAAAATATCTTTAATTACATAGCGTATATGCAATTCATTGTCGGCGGATTGAAGCAGGGAGCTAAACTTCCAATCTATT
>CAYYHH010000297.1:0-2961 GCA_964471645.1 uncultured Oscillospiraceae bacterium | reverse complement strand
CCTAATTATTGGCGAGCTGAACCATAGGCATTGTAGTTCGCATACGCAGATTATGGCCTGGAAACCGATAAAATCAGTAGTGATTAGTCTACCGAACGAGCCGGTATAAGAAAAGCGACTGGTTCAGCGCAGGCGAAGCCTGCGGGGAAACAGGACATAAGCTTGGAAATATCCTGTTTTCAGCCCCTAATTATTGGCGAGCTGAACCATAGGCATTGTAGTTCGCATACGCAGATTATGACCTGGAAACTGATAGGATTTTTGATGAAAACACTGTAAAAAGCTTGCACATTCTGAACTCGAAAACGACTGTATCTTTGCAAATAAAGTGTTTTCGGGTTGTTCAGCAGCCCCTGATCAAAGATCAATTCGAATCTCTAAATATTTTAAGATTATAAAATCAGACTATCGAAAGCAGAGGTGAATGAGTGTTAAAGTTATTGTCGGCAAAATTTAAAGAATCTCTGCTTTCTGTGATACCGATAATTATATTGGTCTTAGTCCTGCATTTTACCTTGGCGCCCATGCCCTTTTGGAGTATAATACTGTTCTTAATCAGCTCCGCCATGATGATTATCGGGATCGCATTGTTTAATCTTGGAGTAGATGTGTCGCTGATTCCCATTGGGGAGGAAATCGGTTCAACACTGGTAAAAAGCAAAAGATTGGTGTTGATAATATTTTTAACCTTTATAATAGGAATATTCATCAGTATGGCAGAGCCTGATCTGATAGTTTTGGCGGGACAAATTAACGGCGTCCCCGATTCAACAATAATAATGGTTGTATCTTTAGGGGTGGGACTGGCTCTGGTAGCGGCATTTTTAAGGATACTTTTCCAGTTTCCACTCTCACACCTTTTAATCGGCTGTTATGTACTGGCATTTATCCTTTCGGAATTTACGGGAAGTGACTTCCTTTCCATCGCCTGGGAATCGGGAGGCGTGACAACGGGCCCGATAATGGTGCCCTTTGTAATGGCTTTGGGCATCGGATTAGCTTGGATAAGAGGGGACAGAACTTCCGAAGAGGACAGCTTCGGGCTTATATCCCTTTGCCTTATAGGCCCTATAATCACAGTATTGATTTTGGGCATGTTCTTCGAACCTTCCGGCGGCAGTGCAATCTACATTCCGCAGATTCAATCAGTATCCGATATAGCCGCCATATATGGAAAGAGTTTCCCGGAATACGCAAGGCAGGTAGCTATTGCACTATTTCCAATCCTATTTCTGTTTGCAGTTTTTCAAATAGTGAAACTGAGATTGGGTAAAAGAACTATTCTGCAAATAGGCTTTGGAACGGTCAACACTTTCATAGGCCTGGTTCTGTTTTTAGGCAGTGTCAATGTAGGCTTTATGCCTGCCGGCTATCTGCTTGGAGATATGCTGGCAGAGAATAATGCACCCTGGATATTGATCGTCATCGGAATGGTAATGGGGTATTTTGTCGTTGCAGCGGAACCGGCGGTATTTGTACTTAAAAGGCAGGTTGAAGAAATTACAGCGGGGGCAATTACGGAAAAGGCCATGGGTATCGGCCTTTCGGCAGGCGTTGCCGTGTCGGTGGGTCTTGCAATGCTTCGTGTGGCCTCGGGAATATCGCTGCTCTATTTCGTAATACCCGGATATATTCTCGCGCTGGCACTGACCTTCTTTGTCCCGAGGCTTTTTGTATCCATAGCTTTCGATTCAGGGGCTGTCGCTTCAGGCCCTTTGGCAGCGACCTTTATGCTTCCATTTGCAATAGGCGCATGCGATAATATCGGAGGAAATATCTTTGCTGATGCCTTCGGAATAGTTGCTTTGGTAGCGATGACGCCGGTCATAACCCTTCAGATATTTGGCTTGATTTACGCAATAAAATCCAGCATAACGGCAGGAAAGGTTGTTTTGCCATATGAGGACGATACTATAATTGACCTGGATTCTCAAGATGATGATCAGGATGGCAAATGATGATCAAGGTCAAATAAATCAGCAACGATGTTAATAGCCGTGGACTATGAAAGCGCATGGGGTTATAATAGCATAATCGGATCTTGCTGAATAACCCGAAAATTTTTCAGCAGACTCTGATTATCCAAAGGTTTAGAAAAGGAGAATACCGATGGTAGACAATTCCGAGTCCAGGTTGGAAGCACTGATTACAATAATGGACAAAGATTTAGAAGATATTTTAATAGATTTATATGATGAATATGAGATTCCCGTTGCCTTTTTAACGTACGGATATGGCTCGGTGGAACACCGTATATACGAAATATTAGGCTATGGCGGACCGAAAAAAACTGTTTCCATAAGCATTCATACAAACAGGACGTCGAATCTGGTTATGAATATTTTGCATGAAGAAATAGATTTATGCAGGCCCGGTACGGGTATTGCATTTACTGTGAGGCTGAGCAGTATAAACAGAGTTCTTTCAGATGTATGCAAAAAAGCGGATGAAAATTTAAAAATAGGGAGTGAGGATATGTCTGCAGTGTCAAAAGAACCGTACCACTTGATAATAGCTATTGTGAACAGCGGATTTTTCGGAGATGTCATGGAGGCGGCAAAGGAGGCCGGGGCTAACGGAGGCACTTTGATACATGCGCGGAGTATCGGATCTAAGGAAGCTATAAAATACTTAGGTATCACAGTTCAGCCGGAGAAGGATCTGGTGCTGATACTTGCGCCCCAGGATAAAAGGCACGGGATAATGGAAAACATTACAGCCAGAGCCGGATTGGGCACGTCGGCCATGGGATCCTGTTTCTCCTTGCCGGTAAACGATGTCTTAGGCATTGATTGTGTTATGGAAAACTTTCTTTAAGGATGACGTAATATTATGAAAATAGCATTTACAGATATTGGGACATTGGGTTATAAAATCGATGTTACGGGGCTTCAGGCAATTGGAAATCTATGGGTGTACGACTCCCTCAGCGATGAAAATGTCGGGGAAACTTTACTGAAT
>CAYYHH010000296.1:0-2995 GCA_964471645.1 uncultured Oscillospiraceae bacterium | reverse complement strand
GTAGGCTCGTTGATTATTCTCTTTACATCAAGGCCGGCAATCTTCCCGGCATCTTTAGTGGCTTGCTTTTGGCTGTCCGTAAAGTAGGCCGGGACGGTAATTACAGCCTCTGTAACCTTCTCGCCCAGATAGGCTTCGGCATCGGTCTTCAATTTAGACAGTATCATGGCCGATATGTCCTGAGGTGTATAAGATTTACCGTCGATTTGCACGGAGTGGCTTGTACCCATGTGCCTTTTAATGGACAGTACTGTTCTTTCAGGATTCGTGATTGCCTGACGTTTTGCGGTTTCCCCCACCAATCTTTCTCCGCTTTTCGCAAAAGCAACTATAGATGGCGTTGTTCTATTTCCTTCTGCATTTGGAATCACTACAGGATCCCCGCCTTCCAAGACGGAAACGCAAGAGTTTGTAGTTCCTAAATCAATTCCTATTACTTTTCCCATTTCTTTTCCTCCTAATATAATCCTTTTGAATTTTTTGTTATTCCGCCACGATCACCATGGAAGGGCGTATAACTTTCTTGTTCAGCATATATCCCTTTTGCAATACCTCGGCGACCAGGCCGCTGCTGTGTAAATCACTGTTTACCATCTGCACCGCATGATGGTAGTTTGGATCGAAATCAAGCCCGTAAGCATCTATCTCTTCAAGCCCGGATTTTTCCAGTACGTCGATGAGCTGTTTAAATATCATCGTCATGCCTTCTTTCACGCCGGTATCAGCTGTTTCAACAGCCAGGGCCCGATCGAAATTGTCTATCACATTAAGCAGTTCTGCCATTAGTTTTTCATTGGCGAATGCATAAATGTCGCTCTTCTCTTTTTCTATCCTTCTCTTATAATTTTGAAAATCTGCCGCAAGCCTCAAATATTTTGTCTGAAGCTCCTCATCTTCTTCCTTTTCTTTATTTTCGGATGCCTTATCCCGTTGTTCCTTATCCGGCTGCTCCTGTTGGCCATCATCAGATGCCTCTGCAGCTACTCTTTCTTTCGGCGCATCAGAATCTACAGTCTGCCCATCTGCCAACTTCTCATCGGTCAGGTCTATCGTGCTTTTCATCATCCTCTTCTCCTCCAGTTATAAATGTCTCATTTAAATGCTCGGTCATATACTCGATTACCGATGTGATATGGTTGTATTGCATCCTCGTGGGCCCTATTACACCAAGCCTTCCAACAAGCTTGCCATTGACTTTATATGTCGCTGTAATCAGACTGCAATCCCTCATTATTTCTTCTTCGTTCTCATCTCCGATAGTTATAATAACCCCGTTATCCCTGTTGACCAGAACATCAGTGAAATCTTTACGGTTTACCATTTCTAAAAACAGTTTGGCTTTTTCAATGTCATTGTACTCAGGTATAGCAAAGATATTCATCAAGCCGTCAAGATAAAGCTCCGAATCCAACATACCTTCCAGGGTTGTCAGGAATCTTGGCATAATTGTTTCTGCCAGCTTGCTCATAGCCTCTATATCCGATTCAAAGCTGCGGATTATATCCATCGTGAGAATATCGGACAGCCTTTTCCCTTTATAATTATATGTCATTACCTTTGAAAGCAATTCCAATTGCCCGGGCCTGTATGCAACCTTCATTTTAAGAACCGTATTGGAAACTTTCCCGCTTTCGGACACCAGTACCAATACAACGGAATCTTCATCCATCGGTATAATATTGATATATTTCAGGAAGTCCTCGTGCTGCCCCGGTGTGACTGCAAATGATGTCAGGCTGGTCAGCTCTGACAGCAATTTTGCGGCATGCTCTATCGTTCTGTCCAGTTCAAGAATCTTGGCATTAAGTTTGCTCCTGATCCGCACCTTTTCTGCCTCAGACAGTTCGTGACGCTCCATCAAGTCATCCACATACAATCTGTATGCCTTTGTTGACGGGACTCTGCCGGCAGATGTATAAGGGTGAGTCAAAAATCCCATTTCCTCCAAATCCGCCATTTCATTGCGTATGGTAGCCGGGCTTATACCCATCTCATATCTGCGGGAGAGAGTGCGGGACCCAACGGGCTCGGCAGAGCGAATAAAATCTGAGACAATTGCCTGCAGTATTTGAAGCTTTCGCTCGTTTAAAATCATTTCTCCTCCTCCCTCTCTTGTTAGCACTCTTAACAGGTGAGTGCTAATCTAATTCTAATTTACCATCCTGACCCACGATTGTCAACTGTTTTTATTAAATTATTTCCAGTTATAAGCAGAATTTTTTATGTTCGCACTTAACTGCCGGCAACTTTTCGATCCGCCAATTATCAGTTAATATTTTTCGTGCATAGCTGTCCGAGCTTGCTGTAACTAAAACGATTTCGCTTTACAGACTTTCTAAATACTCTATCAGCTTTTGGTGAAATTCGCATTTGAAGCTGCAAAGTTTTTCAGCCCGTTTTTTCTTCATCCTCAAGGCCTTGCCCGTGTCCCCGATCTTAACGAACAAAAATCTGTCCTCGTACCATAGATCCTTCTGCCCTTCATAGTCCACAATTTCACCTTCCAGGCAGCTCATGAGCCAGTCCATATCCTTTTCGCTTTCCATATGGACAAAAGGGGCTGTTTTGATAATTTCATCATAGTATTTTTTATACTCTTTCATGGTCTCCTCCTGCTATTCCCTGCATCGGGAAACGGCCTTATGCCAACCGCACAATAGTTTTTCCCTGTCGGCTCCATCCATAGCCGGCTTAAATACCTTATCTAAGCTCCTTTTTTCTTCCACATCGGAAAGCCCCTGCCAATAGCCGGTCGCCAATCCCGCAAGATAAGCCGCCCCCAGGGCCGTGCTTTCCCTGTTCACCGGACGTTCTACCGGCGTTTCAATAATATCCGCCTGAAATTGCATAAGGAAATTATTCTCCGAAGCGCCTCCATCCACCTTGAGGGCAGCCAGCCTGATACCGGAATCCTCCTGCATGGCAACCAGCACATCGGATGTCTGATATGCTATCGCTTCTAAAGCGGCCCTGGCCAAATGGCTGCGGTCGGCTC
>CAYYHH010000295.1:1029-2997 GCA_964471645.1 uncultured Oscillospiraceae bacterium | reverse complement strand
AGTTTCTTAACCTTAAATGCCATAATTCAGTCTCCGTTTATAATTTTCTTTTTCTATTTTGATTTATATGTTAAACTGTAAAAGATTCATCATTGCTTCCCCTGGTTCGGCTATCATCCCGAGGCGGTATAAATATGCAAGCTCAGACCCTCCTTTCGGCAACGATATTCATATTAGGCCTGATGATCGGCAGTTTTCTGAATGTATGCATTTACCGCATTCCCATCGGAAAAACTGTAGTGAAAGGCCGATCTTACTGCCCCGGTTGTGGTTCCCTTATAACCTGGTACCAGAACATTCCCATTTTCAGCTACATATTATTGAGGGGTCGCTGCCATCAATGCAGGCAACACATCTCTTTTCGCTATCCGGCAGTGGAATTTATGACCGGTCTCATATATCTTTCCACCTGGCTTTGCTACGGTTACTCCCTCGACAGCATCTTCTATCTTGCCTTGTTCTCCATCCTCATAGTAATATCTTTTATCGATTATGATGAAAAGATCATCCCCGACGGCCTGGTGGCAACCATTCTCATATTGGGTATCTTACACGGTATCTATAAGTTTATATACTGGAATACCCCATGGTATTTTTTCATTTTCGGCCTTCTGGCCGCTTCGGTGCCCTTGCTTATCCTGGGATTGATATACCCCGATTCAATGGGCGGCGGCGATATAAAGCTTATGGCAGCGGCAGGCCTTTTAACAGGGCCTAAGCTGATATTGATGGCCTTATTCATAGGGGCTCTTTACGCCGGGTTGTATTCCATCGTACTCGTTATTAAGAAAAAAGCCTCCCGCAAAACCGCCATTCCTTTCGGTCCGTTCCTTTCCGCAGGTATATTTACCTGTGTCCTGTTTGGTGAAAGGATCTGGGACTGGTATCTGTCAATCATCCTTTGAATCTCAGCTTTCTCATATCGGGTTCCAGACCTGTCTTTATGCTCAGCACCTCGTCTACGTAGTATTTGTTTATCCCGCTATAGCCAAGACGTATGCAGGGCGCATCCTCAATCGAAAGCATAAATTTCCTGCCTGTCAGCACATCTGCATATGGCTTCATAAATGTCGGAGAGTTTTCAGGATCCAATTCCCAATTCTCCAATTCTCTTTCAAAGGCCCTCTTCTCGTACAGGAAGGTATCGCCGTTTCTCACATCGGCCAACAGTATCCATCCCATGTCTGTTATCAGAACATCCGTCTCCGGCAAGTAATAATTAGTCTTTATCTGCTCAATATACCTTGTTAATATATTAAATTTTTCCGGCTGATCTTTGCAGTGTTCCTTCATCCTCCACAAATAGCTCCATCTTGCAAATTTATCCCTTATCTCTTGGGAGAAAGGTGCCCATCCCGGCGAGATATATGGATCCCCCAATTTATTCAAAATGGCAAGACTGACGCTGTCGCTGTATTCCACCATTGTAAGTGAATCCATGTAGTTATTGATTATACCTGTCAGCCTTTCCGGTTCCGATTCCTCAATAATTGCCGTCAATGTCCCATGGTTGATAAGGCAGCCGATTTTCTCACAGCGGCTGAAATATTCGTGACAAGCCTCAAGGGCTAAAGGGCTGCCCGGTATAATGCCATAACCCGTAAAGGTTTTTTCTATGTAGTTGCCATCTTTAGCTACGGCATCGACAAGGTCGGCAACAATATTTTCCGATCCGCCAAACCCGGCTAAAAAATCTCCTTCTTTGATCGCTCCGTCGCGGCATCCGTCCAAAAGCTTTCCTGTTAAAAATTTAAGCCCCGGGGAATCATAGCGATACTGGTAAAGAGTGCTCAGCAATCTGAGTAATCTGGGCGTTATCCTTTCACATAGGATAGCCGTGCCCCGACGCAATTCCTGCATGTCATCGGAATCGGCTATTTCAAGGATAAGAGCTTCGAGCTCCCGCCCCTTGAATATGTTTGCCGAAGTTCCGCGCCCCGTCTCCTTGATATTTTTTAAAACATCCTT
>CAYYHH010000295.1:0-1019 GCA_964471645.1 uncultured Oscillospiraceae bacterium | reverse complement strand
TAGGGCTTCAAGTTCACGCCCTCTGAAGATATCCACGGCGGCCCCGTACTCCGAATCATTGATATTTTTCAAAACGTCAATGGGAAATCGGCTCCGCTCCACCAGGGGAAACTCTTCAAAGGTGTAAAACCTCCCCCTTATATTCTCAATTGCCCGGCTAAAAGCGGTCATATCGCATCCTTTACTCCTTTTTCAGTGCTGCCGGCAGAGCTTCTACCGCATCGCTGATGGAAGCTACGGTGTTGGCTATTCGTAGAGCAAGTTCGGCAAGTCCCGAATCGAATTCTTTCATAGTACCTTCTACGCTTTCCTGCAAGCCCTTGTTGAATTCTGATACTGAACTCTGCAGGCTTTGAGACAGCTCACTTACATCCAAATTGATCTCTTTGGCATAAAGGCTTATGCTGTCTGCCTGTTCATTAAAGGAAGTAAGCAGACCGGCGGTAGTATTTCTATAATCATCCAGTACAGCATAATTTTCCTCCGCTCCGGTTTTGAGCAGTTTTTCCACATCCTCGGTTATCCTTGCAATTATACTGTGAATATGGTAATCCAATTCTTCATATGTAGTCTTGGCATAATTATCAATTCTGTCAAAGTAGCTATCGTAATCATCTCTCAGCTGCTGGGCTTGAAGTGTCAGCTTTTCAATAGCCTCCGCATTGTCACCTGTGGCATCTTTGATTCCCCGGGAAATCTCAATGCCGGCAGTGGCCATTGCTTCCTTCATCTTATCTGCTATGCCCTCGAACAGCATAGTGCTCTTTAAAACAGCTGCGGCCAGTTCTTCCTGCCCATGGGCAAGTTCGCTTGAAAGTCCCCGCTGTACCTCTAGATACTGTTCCTTTAACTCTTCCATGACCGACAGATTCTCTGAGGCAGTAGCTTTCATAGCCGCGAGTATTTCATCGCCTGATGCAGCTAGGTTGCCGCTCATCTTTCCGGCGATTTCATCCAGCTTGACAGCGGTTTCTTCCACAACGCTCCCCAACTTCTCTTTGCCTGCAACCAGATCAGCC
>CAYYHH010000294.1:877-3007 GCA_964471645.1 uncultured Oscillospiraceae bacterium | reverse complement strand
CGAAATTTTCCTCATGTAGTAAACGCAATCGTGCGAAGTCATGCCGGCGGGCTTGAGAAAGTTTATAACACCGTTTTCATCCATGGCTCATCAACCTTTCAGACCGCTAAGCTCTGCACCCACCGCATCTATGATCAATGTTTTGACCTCGTCGATACTGCCGGGTATCGTGCATCCCGCTGCCTTGCGATGGCCGCCGCCTCCGAACATCTCCGCAATTCGCGATACATCCGCTCGAGACTTGGATCTCATTGTTACTTTTATTCCCTGATCTTCTTCTCTTAAGAAAGCCGCTATTTCCACGCTGTCTACGCTTCGCAGCTCTTCCACCAGCCCTTCGGTCTCTTCAGAATACGCACCGGTATCTTCAAGCATCTGCCTAGTCATAAATGCAAGATTGCATTTACCTTCGAACAGTAATTCCATAGTTCCTAAAATAGCATTGAACAGCTTGATTTTTTCAATGCGCTTCGTTTGATATATTTCAATTGCCACTTTATTGTGATCCATTTGAGTTTTGTACAGTTCTGCCACGATGGCATGGGTAGCGCCTGATGTATTGGCGTACATAAACCTTCCCGTATCAGTGACGATTGCCGTATAAATAGCCTCCGCTATGCTGCTGTCAATTTTCAATTTCATCTGTACTAACAGCCTGTAAACAATCTCTCCGGTGGATGAACTGCTATCATCAATAAAGCTGAAATCAGCGAAAGTCTGAGCAGTGGTATGATGATCTATCATGGCAGTTTGTTTTCCTTTGAAAAAAACTTCTTTTCTGCTTCCTATTCGTGAAATGTCACTGCAATCAACTGCAATGCAAACGTCAAATATTCCATCTTCATGACCTGTGGTACACATACCATTATCCAAAAACTTCAGGTTGTCGGGTATTTTGTCTTCAATGAATATCTTCGCCTTTTTTCCCAAGTTTTTTAATGCAAGGCAAAGTGCCGCCGAAGATCCAAGCGCATCGCCATCCATTTGTATATGTGGGAATATCAATACAGAATCAGCATTTGCAAGCAACTCTGCAATTTTTGCCAAGCAGCTATCATTCCTCCGGTTCCCCATCTTTTTCCTTTCCATCAATGTTCAGCTCTGCCAAAACCTGAGATATATGGCGGCCATACTCCAAAGATGTGTCGATTTTAAACAGGATATCAGGAACGTGTCTAAGCTTTATTTGCCTGCCGATTTCCTTTCGTATCAATCCCTTTGCGCTTTTGAAAGCATCGAGAATTTCCTGTTTTCTCTCCTCTTCTATCACGTCTTTATCCGGGTTGTCCAAAATCGATACATAAAGAGTCGCATAACTATAATCAGCGGTTACTTCAACAGCCGATATGCTCACAAACCCAGAAAGTCGGGGGTCTTTTATGTCTTTGAGCAAAAGCTCGCTGACAACCTTTTTAATTTCCCCCCCGAGCCTTTCGGCCCGATACCCTTTCCCCATTGTTTACCTCTCAATTTCTTCCATCTTGAAAGCTTCAATAATGTCGCCTTCCTTGATATCGTTGTAGTTTTCTATCCCTATTCCACATTCGTAGCCCTGATTTACTTCTCTGACATCATCTTTAAATCTGCGCAGCGATGAAATCTTGCCTTCGTGTATAACAATGCCATCCCTCACCAGACGTATTTGGGCATTTCTTTGAACTTTTCCTTCGAGCACATAGGCTCCGCCCACTATGCCTACCCCGGGGACTTTAAATGTGTTGCGAATTTCGATCTTGCCAAGGACCACTTCCTTGAAGACCGGATCCAGCATGCCTTTCATGGCCGCTTCAACATCGTCGATTATGTCGTATATGACCCTGTAAGTTCGGATCTCAATATTTTCGTGTTCTGCCATCGTTGTGATGTTTGTGCTCGGCCGTACATTAAAGCCGATAATAATGGCATCTGATGTGGTGGCTAACATAATATCTGATTCTGTTATCGTTCCTACACCGGAGTGTATTATCTTAACTTTGACATTCTCAGTCTGCAACCTTTCAAGTGATGATATCAGCGCACCCACCGATCCTTGCACGTCAGCCTTTATAACCAGGTTGAGTTCTTTAACTTCGCCTTCTTTGATCTGGCTGAAGAGTTGTTCCAAAGTGGTGCTGGAATTTCTGACCATTA
>CAYYHH010000294.1:0-867 GCA_964471645.1 uncultured Oscillospiraceae bacterium | reverse complement strand
GCCTCTGCTCGGCAATTTCTCTTGCTATTTTGTCTTCTTTCACTGCATTGAATTCGTCACCCGCTTCGGGAACTTCATTCAGACCAAGAATCTCTACAGCCGTGGCCGGCCCCGCCTTGCGAATATTATCGCCTTTAAAATTCGTCATAGCTCTTATTTTACCGCTGCATGTACCGACTACAACAGACATACCCGTCTGCAAAGTTCCATTGAGAACAAGGAGCGTTGCCACAGGTCCCTTTGTTTTGTCGAGCCTGGCCTCAACCACTGTGCCCATGGCCAGCCGACTGGGATTGGCCTTTAACTCCAAAACTTCCGCCTGCAACAGTATCATTTCCAAAAGATTTAGAATACCGTCGCCTGTTTTTGCCGAAACCGGAACGCTTATGGTATCTCCGCCCCATTCTTCCACCAAAACTCTTTGGTCAGCGGGAAGATTTGCAAGATCCTGTTTGACCCTGTCAGGGTTAGCCTCGGGCTTATCTACCTTATTGATAGCCACGATGATAGGCACACCGGCAGCTTTGGCATGGCTTATGGATTCTATGGTCTGAGGTTTAACGCTGTCATCTGCCGCAACGACCAAAACTGCAATATCTGTAACATGGGCCCCTCTTGCACGCATGGCTGTAAAAGCTTCATGACCCGGTGTGTCCAGAAATACTATCCTCTGTCCATTTACCGATACCTCGGAGGCACCGATATGCTGAGTAATTCCTCCCGATTCCGTAGTAGTAACATTGGATTTTCTTATTGCGTCAAGGAGAGAAGTTTTGCCATGATCTACGTGACCCATGACCGTAATAATCGGCGGCCTATTCTTTAAGTCAGAGGCCTCGTCTTCAAAGATTTCCAGCCCCTCCTCAA
>CAYYHH010000293.1:0-3022 GCA_964471645.1 uncultured Oscillospiraceae bacterium | reverse complement strand
AGCAATAGCTTGAGGATCGGACCGAAACCGAAATGCTTTGCCAACCCTGTTTTTTGGTGTAGAATGAAGAAAGCCGATACTTTCATTTCAAATGAGGCTTTCAGGAATGGGAAGAAAGAAATTTGTGCTTAAAATGGCGAGCAGTAAACCGAATTAGCATGGATTCAGTATACTAAGTGAATTTTAAAATATGGAGGAAGATGATCCGATGATTTCTAAAGGATTAAAAAAAATGCCGCCATCTATAGATGAGTGGTTGAAAGAGGCAAAAGCGGACCGGGAGTCCATAAAAGAAGGCATGTATTTAGTTCACAATGGCGTAGTACGTCAGACCCCCAAGGCCAAAGTGCGGGAGGGAATAGATGATGGAACCGCTGTGGCAGGGATTGATTTTGACTACGATGAGAAGAAAGTAAACGCCGCTATCGCTGAAACCCTCAATATGGACGGCATTTTTCACGTTAAAGTCTGGCTAAACGAAGGCTACCTGAGCGTAGGGGAAGATATTATGTACGTATTGATAGGGGGCGACATACGGCCGCATGTAATAGATGCCCTGCAGTTTTTAGTGGGCAAAATAAAAACGGAGTGCGTTACGGAGACAGAAGTTAAAGGATAAGATGCAACATCCCAAAAGTCTCGATGCAGCCTCGCTGCACTTGCATTTTCTCAGCGTCACCTCTGTAGGTTTATCCTGGGTAAACCGCACAGCTATTTGTAAGACATTATTCCGGTCTATGAAAAAACAGAACCATAAGGAATGGAGGTTACAAATGATAATAGATAATCTTATCGGCTATGCTTATGAATTTGCCAAAGGAAGGGTTCTGAAAGATGTGAGGGCCGGCCTTGGATATACCTGTGTCCTCCTGGAGGATGGAGGATGTGGCCTTGCCTATACCTTTAGGAACGAATTGGGTTGTTGCTGTGGGGTTTCGGACTTTGCAGGCAGAATTATAGGTAGTAATGCGGAAGAAATGATTGTATGGGCAAAAGACAGTGATCGGTTAAAGGCGGCAATCGGCCTTGCCACAATTAATGCCGTAATAAATGCCCCTGCTGAAAACTGGGACAAGGGCAATGTTTTGCAGGCCTTTTCATTAGACAAGTCAGATAGTTTTGGCATGGTGGGAGAGTTCAAGCCAATATTAAAAAGCATTAAATCAATGACTGAAAACATCTATGTATTTGAACAAAACACACAGGAAAAGAATGGGCTTTTTTCAGTGGAAGAGATGTCTGAATACTTGCCAAAGTGCAGGGTAATAGTAATTACCGCAACCAGCTTAATAAACCATACGATAGATGAGATAATTGAACACTGCAAGAATGCAGAGGAAGTGTGCCTGGTAGGGTTGTCTACCCCCTTATGTCCACAAGTGCTAAAGGAATATAACATTACACTCCTTGCAGGAAGCCTGGTAAAAGATTCGGGACGGGTTTTGGAAATCGTCAGCCAAGGAGGCGGCACAATAGCGATGAGACCTTATATTGAACAGGTTCTGGTGGGTAATAATAATCGATAACAAAATAACCTTGAAACAATATAAAACGAGTAGTGACTAAATAATCAAAAAGAACGGGTAGCAAGAAAATAATTTATAAATAATGCATAGGTGGGGAAAGTTGGAATTAGCATGAGGCTGTTTATTGCAGTAAATTTTACAGATGAAACACGCAGACATCTGCTGAAAATACTTGACGAGCTACGCTCCAATTCTGAGCGCGGAAGCTTTTCATTGATTGAAAACCTTCATCTTACCCTCGCTTTTCTTGGAGAATGCGATGCGGCGCAAGCGGAATCAGTTAAATCGATTCTTGATAATATATCCTTTACTCCATTTGATATCAGCGTTGATCGCATTGGAAGGTTCAGGCAGGACAGGGGTGACATCTGGTGGGCGGGCCTTGGCGGTTGCAAAGCGTTAGAAAGAATAAGGAGTGAGTTGGTTAATAGACTCAGTGTTGAAGGCTTCAAGTTGGATTGTCGTAAATATAACCCCCACATCACACTTGGAAGACAAATTGTAACGGGTGTCAGACCATGGCCGATAAAACCTTTCGGGGAGACCATCGACAAGATTCAGTTGATGAAATCCGACCGCATTGATGGCAAGCTGACCTATACTGTAATGCATACCAAAGCTTCGGCAGACTGTAGCCGTTAGCATTAGCAGGTATAATCATAATTTCGAGCCGTACTCATCTTCGCCAAAATAAAAGTCAGCTTCGACCATTTTTAAGCCCGCAATTCCCCTGGATATGCTTCGGAATCTTCCTTGCAATCACCCAAACCGACACCGTTATGCAAATATTATTTGTCCTGTTTTTTTGACAATTTTAAATCCGCTTTATCCTCAAACTTCAAATCCCTTGCGTCAAAATTATAATCCAATTCCTCTCTGTCCCTGATGTCCTTTACCTCTCCATAGCTTTCTTTCATTCCCATATGATCCTTTTTGGGGTTCCAAGGCTTGACCTTCTTTGTACTCATTCTAATTACCTCCTGGTATGATGTAGTCATAATGTAACCTTGAAAGCCGGTACTATACATCATATTTTCAAAAACTTGGCTCCTTGAGTGAAAAGATTGCTATAACTGACTTTAAACAAAACGTAGCCGCGCCTAAGGCAACCACTATCCGGAAGTCCCGGGCAATTGCTGCCACGAAAGTCAGGCATCCTCCTTTATTCGAGAGGGTTGAAGGCAATTCATTAATGGAAATATTTTAATGAAACATATATAATGGAATAAATAATTGAACCATATCCGATACAGGAGAATATTAAATGAATCAACGAGAAAAGCAAAAACTTGAGACCAGAAGAAAAATATATAACTCCGCTTTCTATTTGTTTGGGAAAAGAAGTTTCGAGTCGGTCAAAATAACCGAAATAGCGAAGCATGCAGGTGTATCTGTAGGCAGCTTCTATTATCACTTCCCCACAAAGGAAAGCCTTATAGACGAGGGCTATAGAAAATTTGATGAAAAACTGAAGGCCCAATATAATAGAGATGAAC
>CAYYHH010000292.1:0-3044 GCA_964471645.1 uncultured Oscillospiraceae bacterium | reverse complement strand
GCGCCGGAAAATTTTCTCAGGGCGTAGACGCCGAGGCTGTGCGCAAAGGCGCGTATATTGCAATACGTAACTGCGCGCACAGTCGAAAGCGGCATAGCCCTGAGGAAATTTAACAAGCCTCAGCTGACGATTTCACCATCAGGCGCATCAGCAGTCAAATACTCAAACCTGTCCCCATTATCAGCAAACAACAGCATCCCCTTTGATTCCAATCCCCTTAACATCCTGGGCTTCAGATTGGCTACCACGATAACTTTCTTCCCGACCAGATCTTCGGGCTTGTAGCATTCGGCCACACCGGACAGTATCTGGCGAACCTCGTTGCCCATCTTAATTTGAAACACCAAAAGCTTATCTGCTTTGGGATGCTTTTCACAGCTTTGGACCAGTCCGACCCTGAAATCCAGCTTATCAAAGTCTTCGTAATCAATTAGATCTTTAATCGGAGGATATTCTTTTTGCGGTTCTTGGGCGGGGGCCTTCATGGCCTCCAACTCTGCCAGTTCCTTCTCTATATCCATCCGGGGGAAAATGGCCTCACCTTTCTTGACTTGTTCCCCGTTCATTACATCGAAAACTTCGGTGTCTGTCCACAGGGGGTCAGCGAACCAAAGTCCCAGCTGCTTCCTGATCTTGGCGGAGGTAGTGTGCATGAAAGGCTGTATCAATACGGATACAATCCTCAGGGATTCGGCAAGATTATGGAGAACGGTATCAAGACGCGTCTTATTTGCCTGATCCTTTGCCAGCAGCCAAGGAGCCGTTTCATCGATATATTTATTAGTCCTTCTTATCAGTATCCAGATTTCTTCCAGCGCAAGGCTGAAGCTGAATTTGTCCATGTGTGCTTCGACCTTGGCCGCCGTGCCGAGAGCAAGAGTTTTCAGTTCTTTGTCGGGACCCTCCTCCGCACCGGCCGCAGGGACTTGCCCTTTGTTGTACTTTTCTATCATCGATGTGGTGCGGCTTACCAGATTGCCCAAATCGTTAGCCAGATCCGAGTTCATGCGGTTGAGCATAACTTCGTTGGTATACAGTCCGTCCTGACCGAAGGTGTACTCCCTTAAAAGAAAATACTTTAAGGCATCTACACCATAACGCTCAATAAGCTTTACCGGGTCAACTACATTCCCTCTGGACTTGGACATTTTTCCTCCTTCCAGAAGGATCCAACCATGGCCCAAAACCTTCTTTGGCAAGGGAATGTCCAACGACATAAGCATAGCTGGCCAAATGATTGAATGGAATCGGACGATTTCCTTTCCCACCAGGTGCACATCAGCGGGCCAATAGCGGTTGTATTTTTCAGGTTCGTCGGGATAACCCAGGGCCGTGATGTAGTTAGAAAGCGCATCCAGCCATACGTATATCACATGCTTTTCGTCCATCGGCACAGGTATGCCCCAGTCAAACGAAGTTCTGGAAATGCACAGATCGTCCAGGCCCTGTCTGGCAAAGCCAAGCATTTCATTGCGTCGACTCTCCGGCTGCAAAAACTCCGGATTTGTTTCAAACAGTTCAATTAACCTGTCCTGATACTTTGAAAGTCGGAAGAAGTACGCCTCCTCCTTGGCTTTTTCTATGTGGCCGCCACAGTCGGGGCATTTATTCTCTCCGGCTTGTGTCGCGGTCCAAAAGGCCTCACAAGGTGTACAATACCAGCCTTCGTATTCGCCTTTATAAATGTCACCCTTTTCATACATCTTATTAAAGATGTCCTGGACCCTTTTTATGTGGCGGGCTTCGGTTGTTCTTATGAAATCATCATAGGATATTTCCATAGTCTCCCATAGTTCTTTGATTCCTTCTACGATTCCATCGACGTAGGCTTGCGGGGTCTTGCCGTTCTCGGTTGCCACCTTTTGGATCTTTTGGCCATGTTCATCAGTCCCTGTGAGGAACATAACATCATAACCCGTCAACCTTTTGAAACGTGCCATAGCATCTGCCATTACTGTACAATAGGTATGTCCAATATGCAGGTTGGAACTGGGATAATAAATAGGTGTTGTAATGTAATACTGTTTTTTCTCCATTGTATTCTCCTTCTGCAGTCGGCCGAATGAAAGCGGACTGCAAATAAATTAATAAAGTTATCCGGAGTGTAAATAAATTGCTGTATTATTTCTATCAATACCCGAACCTGTCAGGTACTCCGCAACTCCGTCAATACTCCAAATCCATTATGATAAGATACCTGTACTATCGCTGCGGGTTGAATATCAATATGCCAAATCTTGTCGAGCGGCATATTAAGAAGAAACGAAAGAGCGCTTTTAATAACGAGTGCATGGGCTACGATGATTACGGTCCTGCTCTTCTTATGCTGCTGCTCTAATACTTTCTCCGGATCCTCTTTCATTAATTCTCTTAAGGATTTCTTTGTGGTACCATTTGCACATATGCAGTTCAGAAAATCTACGACACGTTCCTTCACTTGTCCGAGGTTCTCACCTTCAGGCACATCAAAGTTGGCAAAATCATGCCAAAACTGATCATAGCCTTCACCATACAGTTCTTCAGCTTCTTTGTTTGTTTTGTTTTCAAAAATTCCAAAATGCATCTCCTGAAGCCGATCATCCTTGATAACTTCTAATTTGCGGGAACCATCGCTGTGATTTTCGGCAATGGCCTCTGCCAGAAATGCTGCCCGCCTCAGGGGGCTCGAATAAATAGCATCTATATGTTTATCTGCCATGTGATTTACGACTTTTTCCACACTGGCTTCGCCTTTTTCAGAATAAGCGGAATCTGTCCTTCCATATATTAACCTTTTAACGTTGGCTTCTGTTTCCGGATGACGAACAAAAATAAGTCTCATTAAAATAATTCAGTCCTTTCATACATATATAGCAACGGGTTTACAATGCCTGACAAACAAGCGGCATTAGTCCGGCCCGGGCACCTCAAAATAATTCTGGTGTGCGCCCCTCTGCGCCGACACTTTAAATCTGTCTATTATAAATAAGCTAACTTATATAATACCACATTTTACTATAGTATAAAACAGGAAAATTCCAGACGGGCAAGGCATGAAATCCCGG
>CAYYHH010000291.1:0-3060 GCA_964471645.1 uncultured Oscillospiraceae bacterium | reverse complement strand
GGCGGAACAACACCCATATTTGCCGCCACCGGTTCTACTATCACCGCAGCGATTTCATCTTTATTGGCGTCGAAGAGGGCTTTAACACTGTGGATATCGTTGTATTGAGCTATAAGGGTATCCTTTGCCTGGGAGGGAGTAACACCTTTGCTGTCAGGATTGGATAAAGTCAAAACCCCCGATCCCGCGCTGACCAGCATACCGTCACTGTGGCCGTGATAGCATCCTTCAAACTTAATTATTTTAGCTTTCCCCGTAAAACCCCTGGCAAGGCGCAAGGCGCTCATAACAGCTTCAGTACCGCTGTTGACCATCCTGACCATGTCAATATTGGGAACCATCGATGTGACCAGCTCGGCCATGATCACCTCTCGTTCGGTACAGGCCCCAAAGCTCACTCCGTCCTTTACCGCTTCTGCTATGCTTTGCGCTATTCGCTCGTTGTTGTGGCCCAGTATCATAGGCCCCCAGGAGCAAACATAATCGATGTATTCCTTCCCTTCCGTATCATAAATCTTTGATCCGGCGGCAGATTTGATGAAAGCAGGGTCCCTGCCTACCGCATTGAAGGTACGCACGGGGCTGTTCACCCCTCCGGGCATGACGTTTTTCGCTCTTTCAAGTAAAGTCTTCATTACATATCTCCTTTCATGATCGCGCCGGCGATTTCTTCCGCATAATAAGTTATCAGTATATCCGCTCCCGCACGGAATATCCCTGTGGCGGTTTCGCACATAACAGAATACTCATCCACCAGCCCCGCTGCCGCCGCGGCCTTTATCATTGCGTATTCACCGCTGACGCTGTATGCCGCTATGGGAAGATCCGTGGTGTCTTTGAATGCTTTGATCACGTCCATATAAGCCATGGCGGGCTTTACCATAAGTATATCGGCGCCCTCGGCAATATCAAGCCTGGATTCCTTCAGAGCCTCCCTGATATTGTGGTAATCCATTTGATAGCTTTTGCGGTCTCCAAAGGACGGAGCCGATTTGGCCACATCCCTGAAAGGTCCGTAAAAGGCTGAGGCATATTTTGCGCAGTAGGACATGATGGGTTTTTCACAGAATCCGTTTTCATCAAGGATCTTTCTGATTGCGGCAACCCTGCCATCCATCATATCGGAAGGAGCGACCATGTCCGCTCCGGCCGCCACATGGGACAAGGCTGTGGCTGCAAGATATCTCAAGGTCTCATCGTTATGGACTTTTTCGTCCCGGATTATGCCGCAATGCCCGTGAGATGTGTATTCGCACATGCATACATCTGTAATCACTTGCACCTGGGGATATTCTTTCTTTATACTTTTTACGGCTTTCTGAACCACGCCGTTTTCGTCGTATGCCCCGCTGCCCAATTCATCCTTTTCATCGGGGAGGCCAAACAATATAACAGAATCGATGTGATTGCCCAAAGCCTTTTCAACTGCGTAGCCGACGGTGTCGGAGCTGTAATAATAATGCCCCGGAAGCGCCGGTATCTCTTCGCGGATATTCTCCCCTTCTTTTATGAATAACGGCAATATCAACGATTCGGCTGACATCCTCGTCTCTCTGGTCATCCTGCGGATCACAGGATCATTTCTTAGCCTTCTGGGTCTTTGTTCCATTTTGATTTACCTCGATTCTTCCAATAGCTTTTCAATCAAGCTGTCTATGGTTGCGATTTCCGACACAACGTGATCGATACCGTATTCAGTTGCCTTGTCAGATGTTTGCTCCCCGATACATATACCGATTATTTTAGATTTGTCTGAATCCTTTAGTTTGTTGACAAACCCCTCAACTGTAGATGCGCTTGTAAATGTCACATATACCTTTTCTTCTGTTCGGATAAGCTTTTCTATCGATTCCACGTTCTTGTTCTCGTTGGTGCCCTTGGTCCGATATATACTGACGTCATCGTATTTTCTTTTAGCCTCATCCAGTTGCTTCAGTATGTCCGGGCTTCCGTTTTCGGCTCTGATCAGCAATATGTTATCTTTATCATCGGTTCTTGCACACAGCTCCATGCCCAGATGCTTGCCGTCAAAGACCTTCGGCACACAGTCGGCGATGATGCCATAGCCAAGCAATTCCTTTGCCGTTTGGGAACCTACCGCTGCAATCTTCATATGACCCAGGATCCGAAGATCTTCATTCCGTTTTCTGAGGACTTCAAAGAACAGCCGGACTCCGTGCTTGCTCGTAAACGCCAGCCAGGAATATTTGTCAATATGGGTCAACACCCCGGAAAGCTCGGTGTTGTCCGGCAGCTCTTCAATTTTGATGCACGGAAAATCGTAAACCCGAGCCCCTAATTCCTTCAGTTTTCTGCTCAGTACGCCTTCCGACTCAAAAGGTCTTGTTACTATCACTTTTTTCCCAAACAACGGCCTTGCGGTAAACCAGTCATAATCCCGAGCAAGGGAACATACCTTCCCTACGATTATAATAGCCGGCGATTTGATTTGACAGTCGGCAGCTTTTGCGTCTAACTCTTCTAAAGCAGACACTATCCTGCGCTGCATGGGCGATGTACCGTTTTCTATAATTGCCGCCGGAATATTTCTGTCGACACCGGCAGATATCAATCCATCGGCAATCTGCTTCAGCGAGGCGACACCCATAAGAAAAATCAGCGTTCCTTTCGTCGAGGCAAGGGCCTTGAAATCAATTTTTAAAGGCTCGTTCTCTTTCTGATGGCCGGTTATAATATGCAGGCTGCTGCAGTAATCTCTATGGGTTACCGGGATCCCCCCGTATAGCGGCACCGCTATCGCCGAAGTTATTCCGGGCACTACTTCAAAAGAAATGCGGTTTTTTACGATCAGCTCCAGCTCTTCGCCGCCGCGCCCGAAAACAAAGGGGTCACCGCCCTTCAGCCTTACCACAGTGTTGCCCTGTTCAGCTTCTTTCAAGAGGATCTCGTTGATCTCATTCTGGGGAACCGGGTGATTGCTGCTTTCCTTTCCCACATTTATTCTCTTTGCTTTTTCGGGGATCAAGCGTAAAATGTCCTCTGATACGAGCCGATCGTACACCACTACGTCGGCTCTTTCAATCAATTCTTTGCCTCGCA
>CAYYHH010000290.1:0-3077 GCA_964471645.1 uncultured Oscillospiraceae bacterium | reverse complement strand
GGATGGGGTCTGCAGGAAATTACCGGCAGTGATATTGTCGATGGGGCAAGATTGGTATCGTGCACCGCTGTGTTCAACGATTCCGGCAGGTTCTCTCCTCAATACGATACCTGCACCATGAAATATATGGAGGCCGATACCATTATTTTGGCTATAGGGCAAAAAACCGATTGGAGTTGTCTGGATTATGATTCAAAATCTAAATTGTGCCCGGAAGGACATATTAAAGCCGATCCAATCACTCTCCAAACTACGATGCAAAACATTTTCGTTGGTGGTGACTCATATACAGGACCCAAAACCGTTGTGGAAGCAGCCAAAGCAGGCAAAGATGCCGCCGAGTCAATCGATAGATTCTTACGCGGCGTCAGTCTGTACCGGACAACTAAGGACGATTCATATGAACCGTTCTTCAAAGGTGTTGCCTGCTATACCGATCCATCCGATCAAATAAAGAAAACCTCAAAATCTCTACGTGCAATTCCTGTGAAGCTCGATCCAGAAACGCGTAAGCGGTCATTCGATGAAATTTATAGTGTCATTTCCGCCGATCAAGCCGTTCATGAAGCCCGACGTTGCCTGAAATATGACCTTGAGTTGGAAGCTGAAAGCAAAGCACGTTACGCTGACATGGGCAAGGCACAAATTGATTTTCGAAGAGTTGATGGCGAAGAGTGGCCAGAGTAAAATTATCGTTTGCCATTGCTATTTCTAACGCCATTGCTATTTCTAAAATCGGCCCGGGCTTATGTCCGGGCCTTCGTGATTAAATCAAATAATAAGATTTGGTGTCCACCGGGCTGGGTTCAGAATCAGATATATCGTCGAAATACTGTAATTTCAGAATCGCTTAATGCCTCCATATAATCTTCCGGCCTGCGTATCTTGCTGTCTAATATAGTGCACCGACAGCTTTGGGGATCACCAAGCATGGGAAATTCCGCCCCTGTTCGATCTTTTAATGAGTAGCCACCCTTCACGCATAGATTACATGGAACCCCTGCCGGTTTATCCGACAATTCGCTGCCGATTGGACAATGCTCACTGATCATAACAGGGATACGACCGGAAACTGTAGCTTCCAATTGGATTCCATAGCTTTTGATTTTTCTGAGTTGCTCAGGCGACAGCTCGTGTGACAAAGTCAACCCTTTAAGTCCCAAATCCGACGCAACCTTCACCGTATCACTGTTATACACATTGAAAGAATAATCTCCGAACAACGGAAGGCCACAGTTTGCAAACATTTCTACATGGCTTACATTTCCCAAAAGAATTCCGTCGATGCCTAGGCTTTTCAAATCCGCCTCCTGTCCTTCCAAATACCCGAAAAAAAGTCTAAGCTCCTCATCCATAGCCCCTTTTGTAATTGGCGGGATTGCCGCAAACACCTGTATTCCTGCCTTTTTAAAGGAAGCGATTGCATTTCGGTGCCCTTGTTCAAGTAATCCCCGAAACGGAAGGTAAACCCTGCCAATTCCGCTCTCTTCGGCTTTCAACACCGAATGTTTGCTTGAATCGGTCGTCAATTCCGTAAGTTGACCAAGATCTTCCCATCTATACAAATAGGCCGAGTTCAGATGGCCGCCGGCGAAATAATTACTGGCCCGCTTATGTTCAACCGTCGATACTTTCAGCCCCAGCCTAAGATCTACCCTATGCCTTGCTCTATCGGGATAACGGTCGGCTCTTATGTCAGCCAGTTTTTCCAGGGCTTCCCGCCTGATGGAATTTAGCTCTGACAGCGGAACAGAAAGCCCCGGCTGAATTCGGCAAGATAATTGACCAATGATAAAAGGTGTTCCTCCGGTCTTTTTGATCTGATTCTCAACTGCTTCAGCAGTCAAAGCCCTGTTGACAGCCGTCTCCGGAATGAAATTGCCGACCGCCGCAACCTCTCTGCCCTCGGGGTCAGACACCGAAAAACGCAGGGGCCTACCCTCTTCTACAGTCAGATTCGCCGCCAATAATACTTTTCTCAGAGATTTCCCGGAAAATGTCTCTCCCGCTTTTCTGTTGAGCTCCTTGTCGGTGATTTTATATACAGGATCGCCGATATTCACGTTACCATCAATATAGCCTATGGTAACAGTATCACCTGCCATTGCCCTGCCCGCCTTTTGATCCTTTATACGCATCATTGTTACAAGGTTGCCCGGCAATGCTTCATTATCTATTTCAACACCATCTCCCAATGAAAGGTTCTCCGCCAGCAGAATATCCAGAGATCTTCGCTTGGGATTTCTGCCTATAACTTTCCCCAGGTATGTCCCCCAATGCTTTGGACGATCTCTGGTTATCAAATCCCTTCCCGGTCTTGATATAAGGTATCCGGTAGTAAATCCCCCCCTGTTATATACCTGTCTTAAATTCCTTTCATCGCAAGGGTCAATCTGAAACCCACCTTGCGCCCCTATAGAGTCCAAATATTTTCGATAGATCCCGGTCACGACCGCCACGTATTCGGGTGATTTCATTCTGCCCTCTATCTTCAGGGATTTGACCCCGGTGGCAACAAGGGCCGGAAGGTTTTGGAGAGCACACAGATCTTTTGGGCTGAGGTAATTGCCCTTTGCCGTTAAAGGGCTATGCCCATTTTCACGAACAATAGTATACGGAAGGCGGCAGGGTTGTGCGCAAACACCTCGATTGCCGCTTCTCCCCCCGATTGCATTTGAAAGATGGCACTGTCCCGAATAACATTGACATAAAGCCCCATGGATAAATACTTCTATATCAATCGACGCTTCCTGAACGACCGCCCGGATTTCCTCTATGGATAGTTCTCTTGCAAGGACAACACGCTCCATTCCCAATCGCTCCGCCAGAGAAACTCCTTCCTTATTAAAAATCGTGCCCTGAGTACTGAAGTGAAGGGGCAGATCCGGCAATTGATTTTTGAGCCGGGCAGCAAATCCAAGATCTTGCACTATCAGCGCATCGATGCCGGTCTCATAGAGGTCATTTGCATATTCCAAAGCCTCCTGCATTTCTGAATCACTGATCAGAGTGTTAAGAGTAGCGTGTATATCAACACCCCTTATATGGGCGTACTCCAACGCTTTTCTTAGTTCTTC
>CAYYHH010000289.1:0-3083 GCA_964471645.1 uncultured Oscillospiraceae bacterium | reverse complement strand
CGATTGTATCGAGCGATTAAGCGTCAGTCGATTGTATCGAGCGATTGTATCGGACGATTAAGTATCAGTCGATTGAATTAAGCGATATAGAATTAAAATATACACGATATACACGAAGCGTAGTATAGGGGAGGATTTCTATGTTTACATTCGAACCGAATCCTGTAGCTTTTACTGTATTTGGCCAAGATATAAGATGGTATGGCATCTTGATAGCATTTGGAATGCTGATCGGATTATTGATAGCGTACTACAGAGCGCCGCAGCACCGTATACCAAGCGAAAGGGTTATCGATTTATCGCTAATCGCGATTCCCGCCGGGATTGTAGGAGCAAGGCTGTATTATGTGGTTTTCAATTGGGAATTGTATAGTGGAGACTTTTTTAAAATAATCAATATTCGATCGGGAGGGCTTGCAATCCATGGCGGATTGCTTTTCGGTCTATTGGCCGCCGCCATCTTCTGCAAAATATGGAGGATATCACCGCTTGATTTGCTGGATCTGGTTATGCCGTCAATAGCTTTAGCGCAAGCCTTCGGTCGCTGGGGTAACTTTTTTAACATGGAAGCCCACGGTGGCCCTACGAGCCTGCCGTGGGGGATCATTATTAACGGAGAAAAGGTGCACCCAACCTTTCTCTACGAGTCCATATGGTGCCTTTTAATGTTCTTTGTCCTGATAATCATAGACAACCGAAGCAAATTCAGCGGTAGAACATTCTATGCCTATGGCGTTCTTTATTCATTCGAACGTTTCTTTGTTGAACAGCTTCGAACCGACAGCCTTATGATGGGGCCCTTTCGCACAGCACAAGTTGTCAGTATTGCAGTGTTCATAATCTTTTTGGCCCTCTGGATCACTAATGAGCGAAGATACAACCGCAGGGGCCGGATATTTTATTGATGCTTACAAGCTCCTGCTGAAGCCCACCGTTTCCTCGGCTGCCTTCTGTGGGAAAAATTCGTGAAATATCCGGTAGTAAAAGAGTTCTTCTTTGCTCTTTATCTGATGCCCCGCAGGTGTCATTCGATGCCGGGCAAATTCCTCATCGGTAATTCTTTCTTCCGCCACCAGGGACATCAAATCAGAGGATCCGGCACCTATGCTGAATTTTTTCTTTTTTCTTGAGACGATTTCCCGAGGCAGCAGATGGCTGAAGGCCTTTCGCAAAATCCATTTTTCCTGTCCTGAAGGGCTGTACTTCATGGAATCAGGGATCCGAAGCGCAAGTTTTATGAATTCCATATCCAAAAAAGGAACACGAGCCTCCATCCCAAAGGCGGCGGCCATCCGATCTCCCCTTTGCAGCCCGGTGCTATGCAACGTCTCCAGAAGGTGGTATGCTTCCGACTCCCTCTCCCCTACTGACAGCGCCTTCATGTAAGAGTAACCGCAAAACAGCTCATCTGCACCTTCCCCGGAAAGCACCACCTTCTCCGGTTCCGATGCCAGTCTGGCAAGAAAGTAGTTTGGTACGGAACTCCGCACGAGAGCCGCATCATAAGATTCTAAATGATAGATGACTGTCGGCAGCACCTCCAGCATTTCTTTCAAACCATAAATGTATTCGTGATGCTTCGTTCCCAGATATCGAGCACCTAATCGGGCGTGAAGAAGGTCCTCACTTCCCTCCATTCCCACCGCAAAGGAATCCACACATTCCCATTCCTGTGCCGTCAACGCTGCTATAATGCTGCTGTCCAGGCCTCCACTCAAATAGACTCCGAAAGGACGCTCCCATTCGATTCTCTTATTCACTGCATCCTTCAGCAGTGCCTGAATTTTCGACTTTGCATCCGCAAGATTTAATATCGGCTCTTCCGTGGAAAGTCCATTTCCTCCGGCACCGTCTAGCCCCTCATCTTCCGAAAAGGTATGGTATCGGACAAACTTATCCTCTAATTTTGCGCGGCCGCCCGCCTGATAGTAACTGCCGATGGGAAATTCCTGAAAATCCGAAGCAATTTCTGAGAAAGCCTTGAGCTCTGAAGCGATGCAGACTCTTTCCTCATTTTCACTGATATAAAGAGGCTTAACACCTATAGGGTCCCTCGCGATGAAAATCTCATTGCCTCCGGCGCCGCGGGGTGCTGGCCCCGAGCCTGCCTCACCGGGGGTCGGAACAGTGACCGGGCCCGGTCCTCCGGCCCTACCTTCTGCTTCTGAACCTTCTGTATGTTCAGTACTATACACTGCGAAAGCATAAGCGCCTTCCAAACTGTGTACACATTTCTCTCCTACCTCTTCATACAAATGGAGCACCGCCTCTCCATCCTGGCCGGAGGAAAAATGATGTTCTCCTTTCAACATTTCCCGAATTTCTGATGTATTGTGAAGCCGCCCGCTAAAGAGAATCCGCATAGAATCGTTCTCATTGGAAATCGACTCGATGGGCTTTCTATGTTGAATGTTTTCAAGCATCGTGCTGAGTTCTGCATTTCTTTGCCCGCTATTGACCTCTTTGCCTTTTGGCCTGCTATACCGCCTGCCGGCTCCTGACACTCCTCGGTTTAACTGGGGCTTCGATGCATTTAAATTGTAAATCTGTGCAATTCCTCCCATAAGATGTACCTCCTTAAATCATTAAGGGACATCGCCGGGCGCCTTTGCAATTCCTGCTTAGTAGCAGTAGAAATCATCTGCTGAATAAAAGATGGTGGACTTTTCCAAATAAGTTCATCAGCTATTTGTCTGGCAAATTAGCTGAGCTACTACTATGTGAAATTGATAAGACTCGACAACCTCTCCTTCTCTATGCCACATGCACGCAGCTTCTCATAGCTTCAGCAATAATTTTTCCTCTCAAGGTCAATCTTCGGTTCTTCCCGCATTCAGCTCAGTGACCGCGGGATGGCAATAATTATATCATTTTTGGTCAGAAAATTCAATAAATAAAAAATCACCGCCCAGCTCCGGCAGATACAATTCTTCGATATAAATATTCTTAATACCGTATAATAATGTCCTAATATCAACAGTTGTGGGGGCTAAGATGTGGCAATTATATTTACCCGCAGAACTGCTCAAGAAGACCGCTCTTGAGAATCAAAAGCCATTATGGTACAATTTGAAATATTGCAT
>CAYYHH010000288.1:0-3099 GCA_964471645.1 uncultured Oscillospiraceae bacterium | reverse complement strand
AATGTGCAAGATGAATCCCGATGGCGTATCCATTGACGAGAACGTAAATCTTGCGGAAGCCAAGAAAATTTCGGATAAATATAACATCGCAATGGGCGGAAATATTCCTCTCACCACAACGATGCTTTTCGGAACCCAGGAAGATAACATGAAAAGTGTAATCGACCTGATCGACAGCGTAGACACCACTCTTAACCTGATCGTCAGCCCCGGCTGCGACATGCCTTTTGACACACCTATCGAAAATACGATTGCGGCGGGTCAGGCAGTTCAGCATACCGAATCTTCCAGAAAGATGATCGAGAACTATCAGGCAGTGGTAGATGATGTTGATGTTGAGCTTCCTGATTATGATAATCTTGATAAAGTTCTCATCGAGCTCTTCCTGCTGGATCCCGAACAATGTGCGGCATGTACCTACATGCTCAACAGCGTTGTGGATGCCTATGAAGATTTCAAGGATATAGCGGAGTACAAAGTGTACAAATACTTCATCCGCGAGGATATTGCCCGCACAAGGAAGATGGGCATCCAGAATTTGCCCACCATGTGCATCAATGGGGAGCAGAAGTGGATTTCACTTATTCCCAGCAAGGCCGAGCTTCTTGAAGAAATCAAGAAACGCGCCAAATAAATATCACATATAGTCATTGAGGCAGAACACTAAAGACGTACGTCAATTTTATGTAACAGTAAGATGACGTACGTCACTACTACTACTTGTTTGTTTTTATCACTGATAGTTTTTACTGAGCGGAAAATAGCAAAATTATTATTTAAGATGCGGGCGGAACCGCAATGATTTTCATGCAATAATAGAAGGCTGGAATAATGAAAACCAAATTGATCACATTTACAGAACAGGAAGCACGGGATAAGGCGGGGCAGTATTTTATCAGTTACTGCGGCCTGGATCTATCGACAGGAAAACATAGCCGAATGTATAATGACGCAATGGATGTATGGGAAAAAGGCATTGACGGGATCCGTTTGTCTGCATTGGTATCTTCTTTTGGACCCGAGGCATTTTCAAATCACAAGATAACTGTTCAGGGCACTGAAGTAACTTGTGAAGCTTTTACCCAAATTCCGGATGAAAACGTTATGAAAGTATACCTATATTTAATCACCGCAGGGGAGTGCACCTTCGGTCCGGATGATCCCATTATCAAACAGCTTTATGCGGATATATGGGGGACGGTCTACGTGGACGTAGGAAGGGACCTGCTGGAAAATGTGATCCAAAAAGACGCAGAGGAATATCTGCGCAACATACCCGGGGCGGAGGGGTACCTGTCCAGTCCCATCAGCCCCGGATTTTTCGGAATGGCCGCCGAAGAGAGCAAGAATATAAATACGATTTTGTCCGGGGATGAGATAGGGATCAGCGTCAGGGATAACGGAGTAATGCTCCCGCTGAAGACGTGCTCCGGAATTTACCTGGTTGTAAAAGATCCGTCCGGCATGCCGTTGCCTGAATGTAAAACATGTATAGGAAACCCCGGAGGTTGTGCCCTCTGCAAGGTTATGGCCGGAAAAAGGAAATAGAAATGAACGAATATGTGATTGTGTGGCGCCTTCAAAAGATAATTATATGAAAGCACGCAGATCACGGAGTAAGTAGCGAAGGGGAATCGAATCATGGGACGATTAACGAGAGAGGAAATAATAGCCTATTTAAAGGATGATGGGGCAAAAACAGAAAATCTGTTTCAATTGGCCAGAGATCAACGCAAGGAGTATTTTGGGGATAAGATTTTCCTTTATGGCTTTGTATATTTTTCAACCTGGTGCAGGAACAATTGCAATTTCTGTTACTTCAGAAAGGCAAATCCAATTGAGCGCTATCGCAAATCATGCGAGGAGGTTATAGAGATTGCCCATCAGCTGGCGGAATCCGGTGTCAACCTTATCGATCTTACAATGGGTGAGGATGCCACTTATCATGCAGATGGCTTTGAAACCCTGCAGAATATCGTTGAGCAATTGAAAACGGAATGGGATATTCCCGTAATGATTTCACCCGGCGTAATAAGCATGCATTTGATCGAAAGGTTCGCTGAGCTGGGTACGGATTGGTACGCACTTTATCAGGAAACCCACAATCAGGAGCTCTTCAAAAAGCTGAGAGTCAACCAGGATTATCACGAGAGAATGGCAGCAAAGCTTTATGCAAGGCAGAAAGGCATGCTCATCGAGGAAGGGCTTCTGGCAGGTATCGGCGAAACCGTTGAAGACATCGCGGATTCCCTTATGATAATGGGTGAGATCGGGGCCTCCCAGATAAGGGTAATGAGCTTCGTGCCCCAACCGGGCAGCCCGATGGAAAATTTAGAAGCTTCCGATCGTGACATGGAACTGAAAATAATAGCATTGATGCGACTCCTGTATCCTCATGCTTTGATCCCCGCCTCCCTTGATGTGGACGGAATTAAAGGCCTTAAGAGCAGGATCGATGCCGGCGCCAACGTGGTCACATCAATAATTCCTCCCAAGACCGGCCTTATGGGAGTAGCCCAGTCCAAGATGGATGTGGACGAAGGCGGGCGTACGGCAAAAGAAGTCCGGGAAATTCTGAAAGGCATGGGCCTCAAAGCCGCCGAGACAGAGGAATATAAAGAATATCTGGAGCAGCTGCGAAATCGATAAGCCATCGATGCAATGTCGAACCAGTATTTACATCTGACAGAAAACGCAAAAGTGTTTTATATCTGGCGGAAAATGAAATAGTGCTTTACAGCTGACGAAGAATGCAATATTGTTTTCAGTCTTACGGAAGATGCAAAAGTGTTTTATATCTGTCGGAAAATGAAATGGTGTTTTACAGCTGACGAAGAATGCAATAGTATTTTCCGGTTGGCGAAAAATGCAATATTGTTTTCAGTCTGATGGAAATTCGAGCGGAACGATCATAAGAAAACAGCAATTCCAACTTAAAAAGGCGCCATCGGCACCTTTTTTTTAATGGGATAAGTGGTTAACCTTTCCCTTCTAATCATGTCATTTTCCGCATCTAATCAGCTCCAGTGGTTAACTTCTGCTCCCACCTCGGCCATTTGTTAACCACTGAAGGCCGGCGAAGGGGTAAACTGTTTACTT
>CAYYHH010000287.1:0-3104 GCA_964471645.1 uncultured Oscillospiraceae bacterium | reverse complement strand
GGAATCCCGGAAGTAGATCAGAATTTCCTTTCAAAGCAGAAGAAAATCGTACTCAGGAATTGCGGCATTATAAATCCGGAAAGAATAGAGGAGTACATGATGGTCGGCGGCTACGACGCCACCAAAAAAGCTCTTAAAGAAATGACACCCGAGGAAGTAATCGAGGAGTTGAAAATCTCCGGGCTCAGAGGAAGGGGCGGAGCAGGATTCCCCACGTGGTTTAAGTGGGATGCCGCCAGGAAAAATGAGGCCGACAGGAAATACATGGTATGCAATGCCGACGAGGGCGACCCCGGCGCATTCATGGACAGGAGCGTCCTTGAGGGTGATCCCCATGCACTGCTGGAAGGCATGATCATCGGCGCATATGCGATGGGAGCCGCGGAAGGTGTTATTTATGTCAGGGCGGAATATCCCTTGGCAATAGCCCGTTTAGAAACAGCAATAGAACAGGCCAGGGAAAAAGGATTTCTGGGAGATGACATACTTGGAAGCGGCTTTTCCTTCGATATCAGGATCAAGGCCGGTGCCGGTGCCTTCGTATGCGGAGAAGAAACCGCGCTCATTGCATCCTTGGAAGGAGAAAGGGGAATGCCAAGGCTAAAACCTCCTTTCCCCGCACAAAAAGGTTTTTGGCAGCAGCCCACAAATATAAATAATGTGGAAACCTTTGCAAATATTCCGTTTATTATAGCAAACGGAGGGGACGCCTTCGGATCTTTGGGGACAGAGAAGAGCAAGGGAACAAAAGTCTTTGCTTTGGCAGGCAAGATCAAAAAGGGCGGACTGGTAGAGGTTCCCATGGGATTGCCTATAAAAGATGTTATTTTTGAGATAGGCGGAGGTATCAAAAACGATAAGAAGTTCAAAGCCGTTCAGATGGGCGGCCCGTCGGGAGGCTGCATACCTGCCGACCTGTCCGATACGCCTGTGGATTATGAATCCATCACACGCACCGGTGCTATAGTAGGCTCCGGAGGTATGATAGTAATGGATGAAAGCACTTGCATGGTAGATATGGCACGGTATTTTCTGGATTTCACAAAGAAGGAGTCCTGCGGCAAATGCAACTATTGTCGTATCGGGACGAAGAGAATGTTGGAGATCCTTGAAAGGATTACCCGGGGAGAAGGTAAAGACGGCGATATAGAACTGCTTGAAGAACTGGCACTGAAGGTCAAGGACGGTTCAATGTGCGGTTTGGGTCAAACTGCTCCCAATCCGGTGCTGACTACAATTCGTTACTTCAGAAACGAATATGAAGATCATATTTACAAAAAGAAATGCACAGCACATTCCTGTACCTCTCTTTTGACTTTTACCGTAACGGACAATTGCACAGGCTGCACCCTTTGCGCCAGAAAGTGCCCGGTCAACGCTATTACAGGTAAGCTGAAGGAGAAACACTTCATCGATCAGGATCTATGCATCAAATGCGGCAAGTGCGAAGAAGTTTGTAGATTTGACGCCATCCTGAGAGATTAGAGGAGGGGATATGATGGAAAATATTAAACTTATAATAGATGGTAAGGAATGCACAGGCAAGGCCGGTGAGACTATCCTCGATGTAGCAAAGAGAAACGGAATTAACATCCCCACTTTGTGTTACGATGACAGGGTCGAGATTTACGGCGCCTGCGGCATTTGTGTCGTTGAAATCGAAGGCAATCCGAAAATGGTCAAGGCCTGTGCGACAGTGATCGCCCCGGATATGGTGATCAAGACAAATACAGAAAGAGTATTGGAATCAAGAAAAACAAACTTAGAGCTTTTGTTGTCCAACCACGTGGGAGACTGCAGACCGCCATGCGTATTAAACTGTCCTGCGGGTACCGATTGTCAGGGTTACGTCGGACTGATCGCCAACGGCGATTACAGAGGCTCTGTAAAGCTCATCAAGGAAAAGATTCCAATGCCGGGAAGCATCGGCAGAGTGTGCCCCCATCCTTGCGAGGACAATTGCAGAAGGCAGTTGGTCGATGAGCCTGTATCTATTGCCTGGCTCAAGCGCTTTGCGGCAGACATGGAAGGGGATGACCCATATATTCCTCCTGTGGCACCTGAAACAGGGAAAAAGGTAGGAATTATCGGCGGCGGGCCCTTCGGGCTTTCTCTTGCATATTATTTGAGACAAAAGGGACACGGCGTGACCATATTCGAGTCCATGCCCCATTTCGGCGGCATGCTGCGCTATGGTATACCCCAATACAGATTGCCCAAGGAGGTAGTCGACGGTGAAGTGGCACAGATGGAAAAAATGGGAATAGTGCTGAAGCCAAACACCCATGTGGGCCGGGATATCTCCTTTGATGAAATCAGGAAAAACTTTGATGCTGTGGCATTGGGTGTGGGAGCCTGGGTTTCCACAGGAACAGGATGTCCCGGTGAGGATGCGGAAGGTGTTTACGGCGGAATCGATTTCCTTAGAAAAGTTATTAAAAAGGAAGAAATCCAACTTGGCGATACAGTTGCGGTGGTCGGGGGCGGAAATACGGCAATGGACGCCTGCCGTACAGCTATTCGTCTCGGAAAGAAAGTTTACAACATATATAGAAGAACAAAGGATGAAATGCCCGCCGACTTGATAGAAATTGAAGAGGCTGATGAAGAGGGCGTAATCTTTAAGAACCTTACAAACCCTCTTGAAATCATAAAAGATGAAAACGGTCACGTAAAGCAGATCAAACTTCAGATCATGGAGCTGGGCGAGCCGGATGCCAGCGGAAGGAGAGCCCCTGTGCCCGTTGAAGGCAAGACCGAAACGATTGATGTGGACAATGTTATTCTGGCTATCGGTCAAGCTGTTGAATTCAGTGGTTTTGACGGGTTTGATATGACGAGGAAAAAGGGATTTGCCTACGATCCTGAAACCTTTATGACCAGCATGGAAGGTGTTTTCGCGGGCGGGGATTGCGGCAACGATAAGATATCCATTGCCGTAGAGGCTATTGCCGATGCTGTAAAGGCAACCGAGGTTGTGCACGCCTATCTGTCCGGAGACAAAATACGCTATCGCAAGCCCTATGTTGTGGAAAGACACGACATCGACGAAAAGACTTTTGAGGACAGGGAAAGACTTTGCCGTCCCAAGATGGGCATGATGA
>CAYYHH010000286.1:0-3106 GCA_964471645.1 uncultured Oscillospiraceae bacterium | reverse complement strand
GTATTAGCAGCCTTTTGGATGGTTCGAAATGGCAATTCGGCCGTGCCGCAATCAGAATCACTTCCTAATTGGGATACATAGTAAGTCTGCATCAAGTTGTGTTTGGTATCGGGTACCATTTCGGTATGATCCTGCTCGGTATTTGGTATCGTTTCGACACAATCCTGTCCATTACCTGGTACCGTTTCGGCAGGGCCGGGATCAGTTGGATCCTGCCTGGTACCTGTTGGTATTTCGGTTTGATCTGAGCTTGTTGGGTCGTGTCCGGTACCCGGCTTTATTTCCGTACGACCTTGTCTGCCACCGGACGCTGTTCTGGTATATTGGGTTTTGTAGCAGTTATAATTAACTGATTGCAATTTCTTATTGCTGTGCGAAGAAGCATATGAGCAGGCGCCTTCCGTCGTTACGCCGCAAATTATCGCAAGCAACAGCAAAACAATTAATATGCTTTTCTTGTTTTTTTTGCTTATTCCCGTCAACGCAATTTCCTTCCTGTTTGTCTTCATTTCATCCTGTCTCCTTATCAGTTTTTGTTCTGATCTGTATTAATCTGACTTATAGCCAATAACTTAACTATTTCCTCTTCATTAAACTGCTTATTGATTATATCCACAATCATTCTCTTTTCATTCTTTGACAATCCACTTTTTACAAGCTTTTCAATAAACATCATATCCTCCACCGATAAATTTTTTATAATCAAATATGCCTGCTGCAGTATTTCCTTTTTGCCCATGCTCTTCACACTGCCTGTGGATCTATAGCCTAATACTATTTCCCGGGTGGTGGAATCCTCTGATATTTCTCCGGCGGAATCGGTAATATATATAATCTCCTCGCCTGATGCGAGCATCGTTTCTGCCGCGGAATATTCGTTAATAGATATCGTTATGGTTGATATGATAGAGCTATACCTGAGCAATACGCTGCTGAAAACAATGAGCAGGCATGCTGCAGTTATTGCAGCTATCTTTAAGCAATGTCTCCGCTGCCACTGCGCCGGTATCCTCTTTCCGAAGTTCAGAATATTCTCAATTGTGGTGTCATCATCGTACTGTCCGTCAACGGGCCCTTCTTCCCCCTCTGATATACCGTCAGCCTGCTTGCGGGAAAAAACAACCTTCAGCGTTTTCAATATAATGTATAAATCAAATACAATTGAAAATCTTTTAATGTATACTAAATCGAACTTTAATTTGTTTTCCGCCGTTGTCCCATAGTTTGCCAGCACCTGTGCCAAGCCTGTGATACCGGGTTTCACTACTAACCTGTGGGTATATTCCGGATACTCTTTTTCATACCGTTGTACAAATACAGGGCGTTCCGGCCGGGGGCCGACTACGCTCATGCTGCCGCAGAGCACATTAAAGAATTGGGGGAGCTCATCAATGCGGGCAGATCTCAATATGCGGCCCACCCTTGTCACCCTCGGATCCTTTGCTTTAGCCAGCACAGGCCCGGTGTGACTTTCGGCATCTGTTACCATGCTGCGAAGCTTGATGAGTACAAATTCTTTTCCGTACAATCCGGATCTGATTTGTCTATAAAAAACGGGCCCCCCGTCTTCAAGTTTGATAAATATTGCTACAGTTGCAATTAAAGGCAGTGTAAGGATAATCGCTATAATAGAAATCACAATATCTGCGATTCTTTTGATTATAGCCTGGGATTCCGAAAGCTGAAATCCTTCAATCGCAAACAGAGGGATATCGCCGATTTGTATCATTTCCGAATCTCTCATAGCTATTTCATGGGCCTCAGGGACAATAAAGAGCTTTTTATTATTTTGCTCACAATAGGCAATTACAAGGTGCTTCAAGTCGGGTTTGGATGTCATCAGATAAATATTATCTGCCCTGTCCATATATTCTCTGATCCTGCCTGACCTTTCGGAGATGAATACTATTTTTTCCAGCCCCTCTTTCTCAAGGGCATCAAGAAAGTTGTTTCTTTCAATGTTACGACCTATAACCAGAGAATTCCTGTCCTTAATAATTATTCTCTTCGTGCGTCCGGATACCAGTTTAATGAAAAATAATGACAGGTACTGTATTGTCCCTGCCACTATAAAATAATAAAAAGACAATCTGTCGGGACTGTTAAAGTATAGCAATATGATTAATGTGAAATTCAGCAAGAAAACTATCCAAATGAATTTTACAATAGATACCGCAGATAATGGATTCAAAAAACTGAAGAACTTGTTTGTCGACAGCAATATCACCGCAACTCCCGAAGCCATAGAAAACAAGAGGACTCCATTCAGGACTCCAAAAGGAAAAATATCATTATAAATCAGTAGACCGGCAGTTGCGAAGGATGTTAGCAAGAATAGGATGACCAGGATCATTTCGGCGAATTGTATTGCAAATATAATTCTTTTTCTCTTTATATTTAAGTACAATTCCGGCATATCATAAACCTCCTGTTCTTTGGAGATGATATGCAATATTATTCAATTTTGTCTATGAATTTTAACATATTATTCTTTAGAGTTCAATATATCATAATATTGTCAGAATAAAATAATACCGATAAAATGCGACAAAAACAACGACATCAACGACATCCTTTATCTGCAACCTCTGAATCAGATCACTCGTTTTACTCGTTACGGAGGCTCTCCAATGCTGAAAGACGCATAGCCCTTCTGGCGGGGGAATAGCCGGATATTACTCCTATCAACGTTGCAAAGACCAGTCCGCTGATGGCCATCCACCATGGGATTATGGATATTGTGGATGTGTTCATTCCACCCAGCATATTCCCTATAACCCCAGACAACAATGTATTCATCAATATTGATATCAAAAAACTGACGATGACGCCGACCAGCCCTCCCAGGAATCCGATCAACCCTGCCTCAAGCAGAAACATTCTGCGAATATCGGGAAGATTTGCACCGATTACCTTCATAACTCCAATCTCTTTTGTTCTCTCATAAATGGACATTATCATGGTATTGGTTATTCCCAGTGCCGCAACAAACAACGAAATTGCACCGATTCCGCCCAGAACGGCCTGAATCATGCGAGACTGTTCCTGCATTGCCTCAAGCCAGTCGTTAAGACTGCTGGTCTGAAAACCCATATCGCGAATGGCA
>CAYYHH010000285.1:0-3112 GCA_964471645.1 uncultured Oscillospiraceae bacterium | reverse complement strand
AGAACTTACCGTTTACATAGTATTTATTCTCATAGTTTACTATGGGTTCAAGTGTCCGTATGACCTCCAGACTCGGTGTGAAATCCGTCGAATATAGTTCATCAACATGCTTGCCCTTCACTTCTTCGTTTGTGAACCCTTCCCTCAGCTCCACTGCCTTATTGATAAATAGCATTCGCCCATCGGGATCAATGACATAAATGCTGTCACGGATATGATCCATTAATTCGGGGAATATCGCATTTACTATTCTTTCTTCCATTCTTTTTTTCATAATCGAACCTTCCGTTCTCTTAATCCAAGGTCCCTTTTTCTATCTGAAACCTGCCGATCCCAAATCTGTCAATCCCTTTTTCATGGCCTTTTCATAACCGAACTTTTCGTTATTTTAATTCAATAACTCTTTTTCTGTTTGAAATCTGCCGATCCCAAATCTGCCGATCCTTTTTTCGTAGCCTTTTCATAATCGGACCTTCCGCTCTCTTAATCCAAGGTTTTTTTTCTGTCTGAATCTGCAGATCCTTTTTTTCTGCTGGAATCTGCCTCATAATTTGCGAATTTTCCCTTGGCAAATCCAAGCAAAATTTATACCATCCCTAAGCCGATATCAAATGTCATTATCCGTCATCCTTATTTAATATTATAATTGCCGGTAATGTAGATTCCAGATATCACCGGCCACTGCCTTGCGATTGCTTTGTAATCAATTTCCACTCAATTTGCGATTACTTTGGATTACTATGCAATTATGGTCAAAATTTCACCAATAGGGTCTTTTTAAAAAATCCGTTCAAATTGCCTGATTTCTAGGCATTTTTGTTTTTGCCTGGCGGGTTTCTGTGCTTTTGAAGCAGTTTGACTACTGTGGATTGATCAATTTTTAAAGCTTCCGCCATCTTATACGTGGAATCGTATATCTCATAGGCCCTGCTGATAAGCTGTCTTTCAACTTCACTTTTAGCCTCTTTGAGCGGAATGATGTCCGTGCAAATGACTCTGGAATCTGCCACCCCAAACTGATCCCCGTAAAGTATTGATTTTATCGTGTCCTCTTTTATTACATCCCCATCCGTCATCACATAGGCCCTTTCCATGGCATGCTCCAGTTCCCTGACATTTCCCGGCCAAAAATATCCGCAAAGCACTACCTTTGCGCTTTCTTCAAGGGTCTTGTAGCTTTTGTACTTGGTGTTATAGTTGGAGATGAAATACTTTGCCAACATACCGATATCACCTACCCTCTCTCTGAGAGGAGGAACTTTTATGGGGATAACGTTCAATCTATAGTAAAGATCCTGCCTGAAGTAACCTTTTTCGCACATATCCTTGAGATCCCGGTTGGTGGCCGCGATGATTCTGGCATCCACTTTCCTTTTTCTGGTGCCCCCGACCCTGGTAAAAGTCCCGTCCTGAAGAAAATCTAATAATTTGACCTGAAGATGGAGCGGCATTTCGCCGATCTCATCCAGGAACAAGGTGCCGCCGTCAGCCATTTCGACTTTGCCCCTCTTGCCATCCCTATGAGCCCCTGTAAAGGATCCGGCATCATATCCAAACAGTTCCGCCTCTATCAAATTTTCCGGTATGATACCACAGTTTATCTTGACCAGCGAATTGTTTTTTCTGCTGCTGAATCGGTGGAGGGTTCTCACTATTACTTCCTTGCCTGTTCCCGTCTCGCCTTCCAGTAATACAGTCACTTCCAGCGGCGCTATCCTTATCACCGCGTCTCTGATCCCTTTCATCACCGTATCTCCGAAGATCATTCCCTCCTCGGTGAAGATGTCGTCTCTGAGCTTTTCTATTTCTGCATCTTTCCTAAGTAACTCTTTTTCCTGATTTTCCACCTTTGTAAGCAGGCTGTTGATCTCATCCACATCTTTGCTGGTACTTATTACCATTATGATATTATCCTGGTCCTTGTCAAATATGGGAACCCCGGTGGCCAAGACCGTTCTGCCGTCCTTCAATTTTTGCAGTATATTGACCTGCTTTCGCTGACGCAGCACCTCCATCGTGCAGCTGAGGGAGAAATAGCCTTCTTCCTGTAATTCCGTCGCATTCCTGCCGATAATCTTATCTACTGGAAGTCCGATCATTTTCACCGATGCAGGATTCACAAACAGGATTTTCCCGTTACCATCGGCTACAAATATTTCCTCACCCAAATATTCGACCATGAGCTTATAAAACTGGTTTTGATACTTCAACAAGTTCTCATCCATGAAAATTCTGTCCATATCTCCTTCTTTCCTATGCTTGTCCGCCTCTAATTGCAAATACAAAGATGGCTGGCGCGTCCACCCGTTCCTGTTGCAATCGCGCAAATGACGCATCCGCCTACCTCTATTGCAATCCCAAAACGATGCCTGCCCGTTCCTATTGCAATCGTGGCGATAATGCGCCTGCCCGTTACTGCCGCAATCTCAAAAATAGCGCATCCGCCAAAAATATGAATGTCATTAAATCAACACGTCTGCCATGCTAATTATTTCGCTTATGCCGTTCCGCGGATCATACCGATTATCAAATCCAATCGTTTGATTCTATTATTTGAATTCCTATATCTAATTGCGTTATTTGATTGAATTATCCTGCCTCATTACTTGTACGCGTTATTTAATCTCATCATCCCATCACATTACCCGAATGCATTATTTGGTTCTGTGATTTGAATCGGTATTTCTGATCGCGTTGTTTGGTCGCATTATCCAATCGCGGTATTTGGTTCTATGATTTGAATCGGTAGTTCTGACCGCGTTGTTTGGTCGCATTATCCGATTGCGGTATTTGGTTCTGTAATTTGAATCGGTAGTTCTGACCGCGCTGTTTGGTCGCATTATCCGATTGCGGTATTTGGTTCTGTAATTTGAATCGGTATTTTCGACCGCGTTGTTTGGTCGCATTATCCGATCGCAGTATTTGGCTCAGCTATTTTGTTATGCTACTATAATACCTTTTTTCCACGCTTTAATCAAGGGTACCGGCGGCACCGGCGGCGGTTGCATGGAACCCATGAAACCACATCTTAACAAAAAGTACCACAAACAACCTACAACACAATTATATAGCCTTTGATTGTTGTAACCGACGCCTGTTAGTCTTATCATGA
>CAYYHH010000284.1:0-3152 GCA_964471645.1 uncultured Oscillospiraceae bacterium | reverse complement strand
AAGGTTTATAGGGTTTGTAAAGGACATAGAATTCAGTAAGTTAATAAGGTTCATATCGAAAAGTCCATTGGTCTCATAAGGTCATAAGGCTCGATTAGATTGAAGGGATCGGTAAATCAAATTATGTCAAAGGAAATGCAACAGCAGAAAACAACCGTAAAAATAAGAATTAACGAACCAAGCGGCAATAATAACAATACTAATACGCTGGTCATAGCCATACTCACCGCTTTTCTGACGACCTTTTCCGGAAGCGCATTGAACTTGTCGATTCCGGCAATAGATAATGAGTTTAATGCGGGAGCGGCGGCTATCGGATGGGTAATCAGCGGATACATTCTTGCGGCGGCGGCCTTTTCGGTACCGATCGGGCGGATGGCCGATCTTACGGGAAGAGAGAGAATATTAAAGGCGGGAATATTGGTTTTTTCAATTTCTTGCGGTGCTATTTGCTTTGTCGGGACCATGGAGGCGCTGCTTCTTTTCCGGGTTACCCAGGGAATCGGTGCAGCAATGGTTTTTTCTACCAACCAGGCGGTTTTGATCAGCCGATATCCCCCGGAGAAAAGGGGAAAAGTGCTAGGCTTTTTCATAGCGGCCACTTACACGGGATTGACAACGGGCCCTGTTCTGGGGGGAATTATGAACCATGCTTTCGGCTGGCGATCCATTTTTCTGTTGACCCTTGTGGTGGGTCTTGTTACATTTGGGTTAGCCGTGAAGAACCTGCGGAATTTGGACGGAAACGTGGAGGTGTCACGACAGAAGATGGATCTGCTGGGCAGCATCCTGTTTATTATAAGCATACTGAGCATGATGTATGGACTGTCCGCTTTAACGGCGGTTCCGTTTGCTAAATACCTGATTATTTTGTCCATAGGGTGGTTTCTCGTCTTTATACGCCACGAACTCCACATTGAAAATCCTGTTGTGCAGATCAGATTGTTTCGTAAAAATTCCGGCTATCTGCTATCCAATTTGGCTGCTCTTCTCAACTATTCCGCCACCTTCGCGGTAGGTTATTTGATGTCGATATATCTCCAGGTCATTCGTGGGTTTGATTCTCAGGTTGCGGGATTGATTTTGATAAGCCAGCCCTTAATAATGGCGCTGCTATCGCCTTATACCGGGCGACTTTCCGACCGGATATCCCCCCATAAGCTGGCCTCCTTCGGCATGGGATTATGTGCCCTCGGACTATTATTATTCATATTTGTTACAAAGGAAATGCCTCTTTCCTATATTATATCAGGCTTATTCATAGTTGGTTTGGGGTTTGCTTTTTTCTCTTCACCCAACACCAATGCCGTAATGTCATGCGTTGAACCTGCAGACTACGGTGTGGCGTCGTCAATCCTGGCAACTATGCGAAATTTGGGCCATAGCAGCGGTATGGCTGTGCTGACTTTTATAATCGTTACTTTCCTGGGCAACATACCCTTGGCTCAGGCGGATCCCTATGCGATCCTCTACGTTATGAGGATCTCTTTTACAGTGTTTACATGTTTGTGCGTCGTCGGGGTTTTTATTTCACTTAAGCGAAACAATGCGGTTTAGCCAAGGGGGACAGATCATTGTTGAGTAAAAGCGTAAACGAATCGTATAGATACTTCAAAGGAAGTTTAACCGATCGCGATTTTTTGCAAAGCATCCCTATGTCCAAAAAATCAATGCTTGCGCTTTTGTCTGATGGTGACTGGAAGAATCGTATTTCCGATCTTCTGTCCCGTGAACCCTGGGGCTGCGAGGATGTACTTCAGTCAGCCTCTGCCACAATCGATAAGATCAGTCCGACTCCAAAGGAGGGGTGGCTTGCCTATCTGTATGCCTATACGATCGGAGCGCTTTTTCCTCAAAGAATTACACAGGAAAAGCGAAGGGAAGACGATGCTCTGAGAACAGGTCGATTGCTGTTGTTTCAGATCATACGCACTCTTCTGCAGATAAAAAGAATAGGGAAGCAGGTGGATTTTTCCCGGGATTTTGAGTTTTTGACCCCGGAAGAATATAAAAAATACGATAGCGCTGCAGAATATAAAAAGCTTTTGGATATTAACCGGGATTGGTATATCCACGAATTCATGTGTATAGGATCTGAGATAACTCCCTACAATACTCTTGGACATATAGCCGGGGTTCATCGACTGTGCATGCATGTGGCCGGGCAACTAGAAAAGATCGGGATGCCCATAGATGTGGCCTTGCTTTCAGGGGCTGCCTTTTCCCACGATTTGGGGAAATACGGCGGGACAGAGGAAGAAAGCGCACGGATACCATATCTTCATTATTACTATACAGATCAGTTTTTATCGGGCAACAACATGCCCACTATTGCCCATATTGCCGCTAACCACTCAACCTGGGATCTGGAACTGGAGAACCTGTCAGTTGAATCGCTGGTGCTGATATATTCGGATTTTCGCGTGAAAAGCATTCGAAACCAGGATGGCCGGGAGGAAGCCAACCTCTACTCTCTCAAAGATTCTTTTGATGTAATACTGAACAAATTAGATAATGTGGATCAGGCCAAGAAGGACAGATATATAAGGGTCTATTCAAAATTGAAGGATTTTGAGGAGTACATTGAATCACGAGGGGTAAGAACTCAATTGAGCGAAGATTTTGCGGATCCTGAACCCTCGGACGTCAAAGACGGGTCCTTAATGACCGAATCGGAGGTCATCGATACCTTTAAAGGATTGGCCATACAGCATAATATCACCCTGATGAGCAAATTCAACAATGAGGCAGAGTTCGGAAACCTGTTGGAGGCGGCCCGCAGCGAGAAAAACTGGAAAAACATACGGGCTTACATTAATATTTTCGAAGAATATTACACCTACATGACCCAAAAGCAAAAATATGTAATCCTTCACCTACTGTATGAATTGCTGATGCACAGAGAAGGGGATATACGCCGCCAGGCCGGCAGCCTTATGGGAAAGGTCGTTGCCGATTACGATGAGGAATACAGAAAAGAGATCCCCCATGGAGCATTGCCTGGAAAACGGGAACTGACCGGAATTGAGCTTTGGGATCGCTATCTTCATGAGATAATTTTCCCGGACTACAAGGTAACGGATCAGCATCGACGTTGGATTGGATATGCACTGAGGAGCTTTATAATATCCCTGTTTGAAAGCTTGGATGAA
>CAYYHH010000283.1:0-3155 GCA_964471645.1 uncultured Oscillospiraceae bacterium | reverse complement strand
AACGTTCCCATAGTAATGCAGATGGGTGCCGAGGCATATTCCTCAATAGGCACCAAAACCTCCAATGGAACGAAGACCTTTGCTCTGACCGGCCATGTTGCCAACACCGGCCTGATAGAGGTTCCTTTTGGTGCAACATTAAGGCAGATCGTCGGAGATATCGGCGGAGGGGTGCTGAACGATGACGGAACCAACTGCGGTTTGGATTTCAAGGCCGTACAGATAGGCGGACCCTCAGGAGGTTGTTTGACCAAGGAGCATCTGGATCTGCCCCTCGACTATGAGAATCTTAAATCTGTGGGAGCTATGGTAGGCTCCGGCGGACTGGTAGTAATGAATGAGCAGACCTGCATGGTCGATGTGGCAAAGTTTTTCATGCAGTTTACCCAGAGCGAATCCTGCGGTAAGTGCGTGGTATGCCGTGAAGGTACAAAGCAAATGCTCAACCTGCTGACCGACATTACGGAGGGAAGAGCCACAGGAGAAACTCTCGAGCTGCTTGAAGAGCTGGCCGAGACAGTTAAAATCGGTTCACTCTGCGGTTTAGGTAAGACTGCCCCGAATCCGATACTTTCTACTTTGAAATACTTCAGAGATGAGTACAACGCCCACGTTTTCGAGGATCGCTGTCCTACCAACAGATGTGAGGCCTTCAAGAAATATGTTATCGTGGCGGCTAAATGCAAAAGCTGCGGCATCTGCGCCAAAAAATGTCCTACAGATGCCATTGAAGGAGCGAAAGGCGTGCCTTACGTGATTGATAAAGAGAAATGCATCAAGTGTGGTGCCTGTGTAGACAGCTGCAAATTCGGTGCAGTAATAGTAGGATAGTGAGGTGGCTTACAATGTATAAAAAACAAACAGTTACAATTGACAAAATGGATATCCCCATTGAAGGGGAAAGAAACCTTCTGGAGCTTGTGCGGAAGGCGAGGATAGATCTGCCCACCTTTTGTTATCATTCGGATATGAGCGTTTACGGAGCCTGCAGGCTGTGCATGGTGGATGTTGAGGGCAATGGAATATTGCCCGCATGTTCGACGCCTCCTGCGGATGGGATGGTCATAAAAACCAACACGAAGCAGCTAAGGGACATGAGGAAGATGATCATCGAGCTCATGCTGGCAAACCACGACCAAAACTGCACCACGTGTCCCAAGAGCGGTGATTGCAAGCTCCAAAAGATAGCAAGACAAATGGGAATAGACAAAGTCCGTTTCCAGCAAGTAAATCAGGATAAGATTCCTGACCTTTCCTCGGATGCAATAATCAGGGATCCGAGCAAATGTGTATTATGCGGCGACTGCGTACGTATGTGCAATGAAATACAATCGGTAGGCGTACTGGATTTTGCCAACAGGGGAGCGGACTCGGAAGTCGTAGCCTGCTTCAATAAAGGCTTAGGAGAGGTTGAGTGCGTCAATTGCGGTCAATGTGTAAAGGTCTGTCCGGTAGGCGCCTTAATTCCCAAATATCAGATAAACGAAGTCTGGGATGCCCTGCATGATGAAGACAAATACGTAGTCGTACAGATCGCACCCGCGGTCAGAGTTGCGCTGGGTGAGTATTTCGGATACAAACCCGGAACAACAACAACCGGACAGATTGTAACCGCGCTCAGGCTTATGGGCTTCGATCAGGTTTTTGATACAGCTTTTACGGCTGATCTGACCGTAATCGAAGAAGGCAACGAATTCCTTGCAAGGGCAGCGAAAGGAGAAAACCTCCCTCAGTTTACTTCATGCTGCCCCGCTTGGGTGAAATTTGCCGAACAGTATTATCCGGACATGATTCCCAACCTCTCCTCTTGTCGCTCCCCACAGCAGATGTTCGGTTCGGTAGTGAAAGACCATCTGACTGAAGAATTGAATATACCCAGGGAAAAGCTTGTAGTTGTTTCTATAATGCCGTGTACCGCCAAAAAGTTTGAAGCAAACCGTCCCGAGTTCAGTGTAGACGGAAACAAAGATGTCGACTACGTTCTCACTACACAGGAACTTTCCTTAATGATAAGGGAAAGGGGGCTGACCTTCAGCCGTCTGGAACCGGGATCCTTCGATATGCCTTACGGATTCAAGACCGGAGCCGGTGTAATATTCGGCAACTCCGGGGGAGTAAGTGAAGCAGTGCTCCGCTATGCGGCGGATAAGCTTTCCCGAGGAAGGGGCATGCAGACCGGATTCACGGAAATCAGTACGGGCGGAGTTAAAACCTTAAGCGTCCGCATGGGTGAAAAAGACCTGAGGCTGGCTGTCGTCAGCGGATTGGGAAGCGCCAGAGCCCTTATTGATAAAATAAGGACGGGTGAAGAATATTACGATTTAGTTGAAGTTATGGCTTGCTGCGGCGGTTGTGTCAACGGCGGCGGCCAACCTATTACCGAAGAAAAAGCCGCTGTAGAAAGTCGTGCCCGCGAGTTGTGCGATAATGACAAGATGCTGCAATTCCACAGCGCCCATGAGAATCCATACATAAAGGAGCTTTACGAGAACAGGCTTACACCTGAAAAAGCCCACCACCTGCTTCACACGGAATACAGCAACAGGAAAAGAATCAACTCCGAGGATGTATCTTTATCCGAAACTGATGGAGACAAGAGCCTCAAGCTGAATATATGCTTTGGAACCAGCTGCTTCTTAAGGGGGGCACAGCAGCTATACACTAAGTTGATAGATTATCTGAGAGAGAACAACATTGAAAGCGACACGGAATTTACCGCTTCCTTCTGCACGGAACGCTGTAAGCGGGGCCCTGTATTAATAGTTAACGGTAAAACGATCGAACACTGCACTTTTGAAATGGCGGTGGAGGAGATTCAAAAAGTCGTACAGAATGCGATTCATTAAACAAGGAGGCTGACTCATGAGTGCCGGTACCTATAAGAAAAGCATAAACAGCAACAAAGAAAATGTCATTTATACAGTAACGGCTAATTGCCAGGATTGCTACCGCTGCGTAAGGGTCTGCCCTGTTAAAGCAATAAAAGTCCGTGACGGGCAAGCCTACATAGAAGATGATCTTTGCATAAAATGCGGTACCTGCGTCAGGGAATGTCCTCAAGGTGCAAAAACTATCAGATCGAGTTTGGATAATGTCAAAAACCTTATAGCTTCGGGTAGGAAGGTGGCTGCAAGCGTAGCCCCTTCCTTTCCTTC
>CAYYHH010000282.1:0-3159 GCA_964471645.1 uncultured Oscillospiraceae bacterium | reverse complement strand
AAGCATAAAAAAGGCAAAACCTGATCTTTATATTCCTAATTTAACAAAGATGGGAATGGGGTTGATTGACGGTGTGGATGTATTGGAAAAAGAGGCAAACCCATCGGCATCTTTTGCGCGCTTAGCGGAAATGTCTAAGGGCAAAGACACTATAACGGGGCATTGGGAGATAGCCGGATTATATACGCCTGAGCCGTTTAAAACTTTTGAAAGATTTCCGGACTACTTTATCGCTGATTATGAAAAGGCCATAGGAATTGAAACATTAGGAAACTATGCAGCCTCAGGAACGGAGATCATCAAAGATCTGGGACCCGAGCATAAGGCTACGGGAAAGCCTATCATATATACCTCGGCTGACAGCGTATTTCAAATCGCAGCCAATACGGATATAGTTCCTATAAAGGAATTATATCGTTATTGTGAGATTGCCAGGGGAATGTTGATAGGCGATTTGCTGGTGGGCAGGGTCATAGCCAGGCCATATGTTGAGAAAAACGGCGAATATACCAGAACTTCGGATCGGAAGGATTATGCCGTATCACCAAGCGGCAGGACCTTGTTGGATATTGTGAAGGATTCGGGAAAAACCGTCTATGCCATAGGTAAAATCAGCGATATTTTCAATGGACAGGGTGTCAGTATTTCTGTCCATACAGATAATAACCAGGACGGTATCGATAAAACCATTCAGGCTCTTGGCAGCGATTTCGAAGGATTGATTTTTACAAACCTGGTGGAGTTTGACTCGCTGTATGGCCACAGAAGAAATGGAGCGGGATACGGGAAGGCACTGGAGGCATTTGATTCGAGGCTGCCGGAAATTTTCAAATCCATGAAAAATGAAGATGTTTTGATATTATGCGCCGATCATGGAAATGATCCGGGCCACACCGGATGGGACCACACAAGGGAGCATGTTCCCGCATTGATATACGGTAAGGGTATACGTAGGGGGATAAACCTTGGAACGAGGGGCAGCTTTGCCGACATCGGGGCAACAGTGGCTGATTATCTCGGATTGAAGCCCACCGCGATCGGGAAGAGTTTTTTGAAAGAAATAGAAGAGAAATAACGGAAGAAAAATATAACGAGCGATAGATTGAAATAGGCTGAAACGGAGGTAAGGCGTATGAACATGTACGATATTATCTATAAAAAGCGGGAGGGTATGGCCCTTAATGATGAAGAAATACGCTTTTTCATCAAAGGCTATACCGATGGAAGCATACCTGATTATCAGGCGGCAGCCCTATTGATGGCCATCTTTTTCCGTAAAATGAACGACGAAGAGACCTATATATTGACCGATGCCATGCGCCATTCAGGAGATGTAGTGGACCTGTCCCCCATAAACGGTATAAAAGTGGACAAGCACAGTACGGGAGGGGTCGGCGACAAAACCACTCTCATTGTAGGGCCTCTGGCGGCAGCATGCGGCGTACCTATTGCAAAAATGTCCGGAAGAGGACTGGGTTTTACCGGAGGAACGGTTGATAAGATGGAGTCGATTCCGGGCTTCAGAACCACCCTGGGTGAGGCGGAATTTATAGATTTAGTTAACAGAACGGGAATATCCGTAATAGGGCAAACGGGACAAATTGCTCCGGCGGATAAAAAAATTTACGCTCTGAGGGATGTGACTGCAACGGTGGATAACGTCAGTCTTATCACGTCCAGCGTCATGAGCAAAAAGCTGGCGGCGGGAACAGACGCCATAGTCTTGGATGTAAAGTGCGGAAAAGGGGCCTTTGTTGAAACAATCCGGGAGGCAGAAGCCCTGGCCGTCAATATGGTCAAGATCGGGAATTCCGACGGAAAGAAAACCATCGCCCTGATTACGGACATGGATCAACCTTTGGGACGGGCTGTGGGCAACAGCCTTGAAGTGATCGAGGCTATAGAGACCCTGAAGGGAAAAGGGCCGACGGATATAACAGAGCTTTCTGTTGAATTAGCCGGATACATGATTTATTGCGGGGGCAAGGCAGACTCTCCCGAGTCGGGAAAAATTCTTGCGAAAAATGCAATATCCGACGGTTCGGGGCTTGCCAAAATGCGACTGTTCATCGAAGGACAGGGTGGAAATCCCGCGGTAATCGATGATTACGATCTATTCCCCAAAGCGGCGGTTAAACAAGAAATTTACGCCAAGAAAAAGGGCTATGTAACAGCTATAGATGCACGGAAAATAGGATTGGCTTCCCAGCATGCCGGTGCGGGAAGGGAAAAGAAAGAAGATGAGATAGATCTTTCCGCAGGATTGATACTGGCAAAGAAGGTGGGAGATAAAGTGGATGCGGGCCAGGTACTGGCTGCTTTGTACGGCAATGATTCCGGGAGGGTATCCAAGGCGGCCGAGGAGGCATCAGGAGCATACAGCATCAGCGAAGACCGTCCAAAAACAGAACCTTTAGTAAAGAAAGTAATCAGTTAAGTATTTAATTGACCAACAGACAAGGAATTATTAACATTACCGGATTTAGCATACCAAGGGGAAATCATATGGAAAACAATATTTATTCGGCGGGAATCCTGACAGTCAGCGATAAGGGCGCGGCAGGAGAAAGGGAAGATTTAAGCGGTAATCTGGCACGTGATATCTTAACCGATGCAGGTTTTCTTGTAAAAGAATACAGCATTGTGCCGGATGAGCCGGACAAAATCAAGGATGAACTTATACGAATGTCCGATGAATTGAAAATCAGCCTTGTCGTCACAACGGGAGGAACAGGTTTCAGCCCACGGGATGTTACACCGGAGGCTACAAAGTGTGTGATCGAAAGGGAAGCCTTTGGAGTCTCGCAGGCCATACTTATAAACAGCCTGAGCATAACCCCTAAAGCGATGCTTTCCCGGGGAATATGCGGGATCAGAGGAAAATCTCTGATTGTAAACCTGCCAGGAAGTCCGAAAGCGGTAAAAGAATCCCTGGATTATATTCTGACCCCAATAAAGCACGGGTTGGAAATACTTCTGGGAACAGCATCGGAGTGTGGGAAATGATAGATTCTTACGGCCGCAGAATTCATTATGCCAGAATTTCTATAACAGATTTGTGCAATTTAAGATGCCGCTATTGCATGCCCGAGGAAGGGGTCACCAAAAAAGACTGCGGAGAGATCCTTCGAATTGAAGATTTTATCGAGATTGCCGGGG
>CAYYHH010000281.1:702-3182 GCA_964471645.1 uncultured Oscillospiraceae bacterium | reverse complement strand
GATGTTACATAGTGCTAATATGATTATATGAATAGGGCGGCAAAAGTGTTACACAGGTTGACTTTCCAATGCTCTCAACATATAATATTAATGATAGGGAGGAAGGCTGTGTGGAATATAATAAGAAAAAGAGATTTATAACCAACCTTCTATTCGTCGGCCTGATTGCATTGCTTGTGTACATAACACTAGAGCATGCCATCAAGCTGGTATATCCTTTTATCTTCGCATTTATTATTGCATATTCTCTGAGAAGACCCGCATTATTTTTATCAAAAATTACACACATACCTTATAAACCTATTGCATTATTGCTGGTATTTCTATTTTACAGCACAATTGGATTACTGCTTTCTTTGATTGGCATCAAGTTATTGACTTTTGCTGCAGATTTCGTATTAAGCCTGCCACCCCTTTACAAGGATCAAGTCGTTCCCATGCTCAGTTCGTTTTTTAGCGGGATAGAGGAAGCGGTCTCTCGGATGGATCCCACTCTTATTCCCGTACTGAATGATTTATTTACGCAGTCAATACATTCTGTGGGGGAATTGATTTCGAATTTCTCAGTAAAAATAGTGGCCCTGATCTCCGGATATGCATCCTCGTTGCCGATAATCTTCATAAAGCTGATTATTATGATAATCTCCACGTTTTTTATCGCAGCTGATTATGATGTCCTCTCGCGGTTTATTATGCGCCAGTTCACCGATAAAATCAGGGTGCTTATAAGAGAAATCAAGAATTATGTTGTAGGTACTCTGTTGGTCTGCATACGCTCCTATGCTTTGATAATGAGCATCACCTTTATCGAATTGACCATAGGATTTACCATTATCGGACTGGATAAATCGGTACTTATTGCGCTTACGATAGCAATTTTCGATATTTTGCCGGTGTTGGGAACAGGTGGAATAATGGTTCCGTGGGGAATTATTACGGCAATACAAGGGAACTATTCCTTATCTATAGGAATTTTTATTATCTATATAGTCGTTACTTTGGTCAGGAATATAATAGAGCCTAAAATAGTAGGCAGCCAGATAGGGCTCCATCCCGTCGTCACGTTGATCAGCCTTTTCGTCGGAGCACAATTGTTCGGCGTAATAGGCTTGTTCGGCTTTCCCATTACTTTATCTTTGCTTCGCCACCTGAATGAAACAGGGGCTATCAAAATTTTCAAATGATTCTACGATTCATATATATATTCGAACTTGGCAAGTATTTGGGCAGGCAGGAATAAAATTCGGAGGGCCGATCAATGTATAGAATTGGTTTTGATATCGGTGGCACAAATTTGAAGCTGGGCATTGTTGATGAGCATGTGCAAATCGTAGCCGAAAGCAGTATATCTTTTCCCAAGGGCGAAAACTTCAGCCGGACCATTGAAATTATGGCGGGGGAAATCGATAAACTTTCCAAGGGAAAAGGGATTGATATAAACGATTGCAAATCCATAGGAATAGCCACTGCCGGATCAATTGATCTTAAGAAAGGCGTTATTTTGAATGCTTACAATCTCGGCTTCCACAATGTGCCTATAATTGCGGAAATGAAAAAATACTTTCCTGATATGTCCGTTTCCTTGGCAAACGATGCTGATGCGGCTGCATTAGGTGAACTGCACGCAGGCGCTTTTCGCGGAAAAAAATCAGCTGTATTGATAACCCTCGGAACGGGAGTCGGCGGAGGGATAATTATAGATGGCAGGATTTATTCAGGTGGCCGCGGGAACGGTAACGAGCTTGGCCATATGATAATTATGCAGGGCGGGCCCATATGTACCTGCGGCAACAGAGGCTGTATTGAGTCCCTTTGTACCGCTACTTGGCTGATACAGCAGGGGCGAAGAGCTGTTGTTGAAAACCCCTTAAGTCTTATTTATCTGAAAGCCGGGGGAGACATGGATAAGGTTTCGGCCAAAACAGTCGTTGACAGCGCTAAGGAAGGGGACGCTGTGGCAATGGATATTTTTAATACTTATGTGGACTCATTGAGTTCCGCCATAACTTCAGTGATCTCATTGCTTGACCCGGAAATCGTTGCTGTCGGAGGCGGAATCAGTTTGGCAGGGGATTTTCTCTTTGAGCCGTTAAGGGACCAAGTTAAACAGAAAACATTTTTCAAAATAGACTATGAAATCGTTCCGACCCAACTAGGTAATAAGGCGGGGATAATCGGTGCGGCTTTATTATAACAATTCGTATCAATCATTCCTTATCGACGTGCTGCATTAGAAAGAGAAACCGTAGCCCGGAATTGACATTCCTTAGTGACATTGTCTTATTCGAAAAAAACGGGGGATCAAGGCCGATCCCCCAATGGGCATTTTATTGGCAAAGGGCTTTTGCAATATCCACGGCTTTGTCGAAGCTATCCTCCTGTGGATTCCAGTTGCATTTGATTTCCGGCTCTACGACGGGGAAGCCGGCATCCACAAGCCTTTCGCGCAGCACCTTGGTGCTTTCACCGCTCCACCCGTA
>CAYYHH010000281.1:0-692 GCA_964471645.1 uncultured Oscillospiraceae bacterium | reverse complement strand
TTTTATTCTTGAATTTGAGCTCTTTAAGGAAATCGAGCCATCCGCCCACAGATGACAATATATTTTGGCCGACCGTCGGTGAGCCTATTGCAATAGCTTTAGATTTGAAAACCTCTGTCATGATATCATTTTTGTCCGTTTTGGAAATATTGAATATCTTGACTTTGGTATCGGGAGAAATACGTGTGATCTCCGCTCCTATTCTGTGGGCAAGCTGCATTGTTCCGTCCCACATAGTATCGTATGCTATGGTAATTTGGTCTTCTTGGTAATCCTGTGACCATTCATAATATTTTTCAACGATCTGCAATGGATTATCACGCCATATGGCTCCGTGGCTCGTTGCTATTATGTCGATGGGCAGGTTTAAAGATTGGATTTCTTCGACTTTCCTTTTGACTAAAGGTGAAAAGGGATTCAAAATATTTGCGTAGTATTTGATTGCTTCGCTCCATAGCAGGCAATTGTCGGCTCTGTCGTTGAATAACTCCTCTACTGCAAAGTGTTGTCCGAAAGCATCGTTTGAGAACAAAATGTTATCGCCGGTCATATATGTGGCCATGCTGTCGGGCCAGTGGAGCATTCTCATTTCAACGAACACCAGTTTTTTGCCGTTTCCGATGTCAATGGAGTCTCCTGTTTTAACAACGTTGAAATTCCATTCGGGATGATGGAATTGTCCTGTCAAAGAC
>CAYYHH010000280.1:0-3209 GCA_964471645.1 uncultured Oscillospiraceae bacterium | reverse complement strand
TGAAAACGCCAACCGCGATGAGCTCAAAAAGCGCATGGATGATATGATCACATTCCTAAAGAAGCAATCCACCGCCCTTAAATAATCCAATTCGCTGTTTTAGATGAGGCGTAGTTGGATACGATAGCTCGTCATACGCTGGTTTTGGAACCACAACCATTCCCGGGTAAAGTAAAGTCAATAAAATTTGTTCGTTTACCCACAAGAACGCTGAAATACAATCACTATCAAAGAAAAGCGAATCAATCATTTAATTCGCCTCCTTCGAATTCATCACCGTAAACAAGGTCAGGTCTAAATGCACTCAATAATAACTGCTCATATTTACCGGTTGAAACAATGTCTTTTTGAAACAGTTCTTCGGCTTGCTGAATATAATATCCATATGTTTTGTACTGCTTTTCCTCGGGAAGGGGTTTATAAAGAGAGTCGTCATAACCTAAACTAACGGCTGAACGAATCACTCCTTGCCGAAATTGATCAGCTTGTTGGTTGGTTAATTTTTTATCCCCAATTAACCTACATAATAGTGCTTGTCTGCTTATACCAAAATATTGCTCCAACTTGACAATCTCTTTAATTCCTAAATTGTTCTTTGATGTACCTTGTATTTTTGTAATTAATTCAGCCAAAGCAACTGGTGGCATGAGAAAATAGGAAGCAAACTGATCGGCATCCTTTTCAATATCACTGCCAGTACCTATTTTAATTGCGCATACCGTCGAATGTTTGTTGTCATCAAAATATAAATGATATAGTTCGTGTGCCATTGAAAAACGCTGTCTTCCAACGGACATAGAAGAATTGATAGCAATTACTGGATTGCTATCATTCTTAATACACATTCCACTTAAATGGTCACCCATTGACCCCTGACATCTAACCCGACCACTCGCCCGACTATGACATCTAATCTGACTTGACGAGCATCTGTATTCCTTAAGCAGGATTATTCATTATCACCTTCTATAAAGAAATCAAAATCGCTTTTGAATAATTGGTCTTGCACAATACGATATTTTTCAAATTGTGTTTCGGCATGAAGTTTTGCCTGTTCAGCTGATATCTTTCCTGCATCCATCAACAAATCTCTTCCATTAAATTCTATAAAACTATCAAGTCTATTTGCCCAATCTTCCATTGTCATAGGAATCTTGTTCTCCGCTTGAATTTCAGCATAATCAAGATACATTGAAACCAGACGGTTTAAAAAGTCAATCTCTTTTTCAGTTAAATAATTTTTAGCAATAGAGACATCGAAACTTTGAATTTTTCCTTTTGGTGCCGATTTCCAAGTACTTAATCCCATATTCTTGTGATCCGCGTCTGACCTCTTAATAATTATTTCTGCTGCTGTATGACGATGAACTGCATAGTGTAACTTGTTTTGCACTTTTTTAAAAAACTCTTTTGTCGTTTTAGATGATTTATCATAATCAGTCGCTGTGGAGTAAATATCCGTAACTTTTTGATAGAACAACCGTTCAGATTCACGAATTTCACGAATTCTAATAAGCTGTTCCTCAAAATACTGATTCGTCAATTTATGACCGAGCTTAAACCTCTCATCATCCATAACAAACCCTTTTATTGTGTAATCCTTTGCTATTGTTATAATCCACTTACGGAATTGCACAGCTCTTTGGTTATCAATCTTAAATCCAACAGCGATAACTGCCTGTAATGCATAATATTTCACTTGATATGTTTTTTGATCACTGGCAGTATGTGCAAAAATTGCACATACTGATTTTTCCTCTAGTTCATCATCTAAAAACACTTTTTTAAGATGCTTTGTAATTACAGATCGATCAACTCCATAGAGTTCTGCCATCATTTTTTGTGTCAGCCATATGTTCTCATCTTGATATCGAACTTCAACTGAGCTTTCCCCACTTCCAGCAACAAATGTCAAATATTCCGCCGCTGCGGAAACAGGCAAATTACTCTCTTTATAATCTGTCAAGCTTTTAATCGCTTTGTTTCTTTGTTCTTTTAGCTTTTTTATTTTAGATTCTCTAGTATCCGATTTCATAATAAGTTGCCTCCAATCATCGTAATGCGTTTGCCCTCACTCAGTTATATGGGATTCATTTAGAGGATTTTGTATGGACATTGTATCAATGCCACGAGTTTTCCATATTTGCTAGAACAGGGATATTCAATTTTAGCATACCAGATTTTCTTTGATGGCGTCTGTATGAGTTCTATCGCATTTATTGTTTCTATCCACCTCGTTGGTGTTATTACAAATCGGTTTAAGCCCGCCTCATTTCTAACCGCCTCGAATTGCACACGGTTAAAATCCGGATTGGGTGTATTTATTATAACAAACATATGTTCTCGTTGCAATCTCCAATTGATACTATTCCTGCAATAAGAAGATTTAAAGTTTTAATAATACAAGTATGATTGGGGATTCCTACAATGCGGAGTTACGCGTAAACTGGAAAGTAATAACAGCCCACGAAACCGAAATCCGTAGGCTGTCACTATATCTGTGTGCTATTTAATTTTTGAAAGAATAAACTCCTTCACATCACTGAGGTTTACTGCACCAACAAGAGAAGTATAGGCCTCGTGATCGTATTGTAGCCCGTCTGCTGTCTCAAGGAAAGCCCACCGCTCACCGTCAGGAAGCCCATACCCGGCAAGGTCAAGCAAATGTATTTCTTTACCACTTTGCTCCCTCACAGATGTTTCATCATATTTCATGGGTGTGAAAATCCCCGTCACGCCTACAGCCATTTGAGAAGAAATGCTCGTGTCTGAAGTTTGAACCCCTTCAACCCCAACGGGAGCAGGAAGTAAAACGCTGACAATATCTCCGGCTTCCATGTCTCCGCGGAAAACATCTCCAACCTCAATCTTCGCGACAGCACGGTAATTATCGCTTCCATCGCCAAAATCTAAGCGTATATTTTTCACTTCTATTACCACGCCAGAGAATATGGAAACTGGGTATCCTTCATACACGCCTGCCATAAGTTCATCTTCAGTCAGATAAACAAGAGAGCTACTCGTGTTTATATTTGGAACCTTATTTACATAACTTACTTTGATACCTTTATCTGACAACGGAAGGTCGAAATCGCCGTTGCTATTATTTAGAAAAGGGATGGTTATGACAACTGCTAAAGCTAAACAAGCAGCAATGGGAGCCAATCGTTTCCAATTAAATACTCTATTCATCGTTATCACCTTTCCTT
>CAYYHH010000279.1:0-3212 GCA_964471645.1 uncultured Oscillospiraceae bacterium | reverse complement strand
CCTCTGGACCTCATATAGCTTTCAGCCTTATTGTTTCCTTTTCTAAAACATCTGTAGTAATAAGCGGCCGCCTCCCTGTTTATTTCATAGAGTTTTGCCTTTTCATCTTCGGAGCCGAAACCCTTATTACTATACTCTATACCATACTCTTCAGAAAGTTGCTCTACCGCACCCAGAAAATCCAGATTGTGGTACCTTTTAGTAAACTCGATCACATCACCCGCGGCGCCGCATCCGAAACACCTGAAAATCTGTTTCTCTTCGGAAACTATAAAAGACGGTGTTTTCTCATTATGAAACGGACACAAACCTTTGTGATTGATTCCGGCTTTTTTAAGAGTAACGTAACGGCCGATAACATCGACAATGTTGCATCTGTTTTTTATTTCGTCTACTATGTTTGAACCGTTATATACCATTTCCCATTATCCTGTTTATCTTCTCGATTATATATACGACAAAGCCGGGCATGTTCCTTTTTTTAAATAAAAAAATAAAAAAGATTATTTCCACGTCTTCGGAAGATAAATATCTTTGAAAAGATTGACGGCATATCGATCTGTCATGCCTGCTATATGATCCTTTACCATTTCCGGTACACCGTACAATGGGATTTTGCATCTCAATTCCGTGGGGAGTTCATCGCTGTTATTCTCATAGTAGTCGTATAAAGAAAAAATCATATTTTTGATTTTGTTAAGCTCTTCATCTTTTTTGACCCGTCGGCTGTGATAAACATTTATAAACATGAAATCACGCAATTTGTTCATATAGAACAGTTTTTCCTCACTCATCAGTATATCCCCGTCTGCATTGCTGTTCATGACAAGATCCCTGACAAGGTTGTCAATCCGACTCCGGTGATCAGACCCCAAAACCTTCAGGCAGTCTTCCGGAAGATCAGATCCGCGAATAACACAACTTCTGAGGGCATCGTCAATATCGTGGTTAATGTAAGCGATCCGATCGCTGTATCTGACTATTTTCCCTTCAGGTGTAAAAGGAATATCTTTCCCCGTATGATTAAGTATACCGTCTTTTACCTCGGCGGTCAGGTTCATTCCTTCCGAATCGCAATGATTTTCCAACACCTCAACTACCCTCAGCCCCTGTACATTGTGGGCAAACCCATCGACATGTCTTTCATTCAGAAATTCCTCTCCATTGTGGCCAAAAGGGGTATGTCCAAGATCATGTCCCATTGCGATAGCCTCGGTGAGGTCCTCATTCATTTGCAAGGATCTGGCTATGGTTCTTGCAATCTGGGAAACTTCCAGGGTATGGGTCAGGCGTGTTCTGAAATGATCACCCTCCGGCGAAAGAAAAACCTGGGTTTTGTGCATTAATCGTCGAAAGGCTTTTGAATGGATAATGCGATCTCTGTCCCGCTGAAAAGCCGTCCTGAAAGTACATTCCGCCTCCTCTTTTTTACGTCCCCTGGATTCGGCGGATTTAGTCGCACCTGATGCGAGTATTTGAAATTCTCTTTGCTCCAGCTCTTCGCGAAGGATCATTGCACGCCCCCCTTTTGACTAACGATTTTATCATAGCCCCAGCCACTTTTCAAGAGAAGTGCCCACATCCTTATTGGCGTCACTGATATGATCGATCACAGTTCTTTGGATTTTTTCATCGACAAACAACAGCTCATCACCGATGTTCTCAATCAGGGTATCTTTTTCTTTTTCATCCATTGACCGGAATCTCCAGGCCAGCTGGCCTCCTATCAAAGCCTTATCGTTGGACAATTCACCGCATGAACCCGCGGAACCTTCTGCCCCAGAGAAAGCAGATCCTATATTATGACCTGAATTTCTGTATCCGTATTCCTCCCAATCCATCGAGAGGAAGGTCATAGCCATCAGCATAGGTTCGCCTGACAGTTGGATTCCGGGAATCAAACGCCCCGGAGAGAAGTTACAGTTTTCAACTTCCTCCCTATAATTCTCGATGTTCTTATTCAAAATCAACTTGCCCACCTTCATTGGCGGAACAGAAGATTCGGGCCAAATGACCGTGGGATTCAGCAATGACATTTCATTTTCTACGCTCTGGCGGGTAGAAATGATCTGAACTCTCAGTTCGTAGCTTATATTGCGACCTTCTTCCAGTGCAATAGACAAGTCCCTTGTGGCAACATCCGGGTCATAGCCTGCCAAAAATTCTGCTTCCTGCCTGCTTATCCCGCCTGTATCATCCACAGGACTCCAATGGTATCTTACCCAAAAACTCTTTCCTTCTTTATTCTTCCATATATAAGTATGTGCGCTATGACCTTCCATAGAGCGGTAGCTCTTTATGGTACCCCTGTTTGTATAGAGCCATGTGATCATGTGCATGGCCTCCGGGTTATCTGCCACAAAATTCCACAGCCTTTCGGGATTGCGAATGTTTGTTTTAGGGCAAGGGCTTAAGGCTTCGTAAAGCGCCGGTAATTTTTCCGGCTTATTTATGAAAGTTACAGGCAGATTTGTTCCCACCATGTCATAAACACCTGAGTCCGTGCTGAATTTTACATTGAATCCCCTTACATCTCTTATGGTGTCGGCGCACCCCGGTCTTCCCATCATAAGTGAAAAGCGCACTAACACCGGTGTTTCCATATCGGAATTTTGCAGAAAGCAGGCCTCGGTATATTCTTCCATTCCCATATAGGGAACAAAAAAACCCCTCGCTCCCGCAGCCTTGGCATGTGTTATAGGCTCAGGCGATTTGAAACGGTTGAGCCGGGCGAGGCTTTCAATCAATCCAATGTCCAACATAAATAAGGCCTCCTGCGTTTTTTATCAATATATGCAGAAACAAACGCAAGAGGTGCAACTTCTTTACAGTATCAGATGCCTGTGTGGCCGAAACCACCTTCCCCGCGATGGCTTTCGCCGAGGGTGTCCACAGCCTCCCATTGTACGGACTCATATCTTGCAACCACCAATTGGGCGATCCGATCCCCGTCATTTATAACGAACACTTCATTGCCCCAGTTGATCAGGCATACTTTTATTTCGCCCCTGTAATCGCTGTCTATAGTGCCTATACCATTTACAAGCCCAACACCGTTGCTGACTGCAATACCGCTCCTGGCGCGGACCTGTGCTTCAAGGCCTTCGGGCAGCTCAATGAATATACCGGTGGGAATCAATTCCCTTTCGCCCGGGCCAAGCGCTATAGGTTCGTGCAAATACGCCCGAAGATCCATGCCTGACGACCCCTTT
>CAYYHH010000278.1:0-3220 GCA_964471645.1 uncultured Oscillospiraceae bacterium | reverse complement strand
GTAATTTGCACAGCTGTTTACAAGACGCAATACCGATTGGAAATTGATTCAGAGAAAATAATTGAAAATCCGCTGTGAAGTTACCTATAAAAATGATCAGGAGTTTATTTGTTTCGAAACAACCGTATGAAAATATGACAAAAAAAACAAGTGTAAGGTTGAAGGCTTTAAAAGCAGCCTACCCCATTACCATTCCCGTGTTGGCAGGATATCTGTTTTTGGGGATGGGATATGGAATTTTGATGAATAGCATCGGCTATGGTCTTGGTTGGACCACATTGATGAGTCTGCTGATATTTGCAGGCTCAATTCAGTATGTGGCTATTGCACTATTCACTTCGGCATTCAATCCGATATATACCCTGCTCATTACCTTGGTCGTGAATGCCAGGCATCTTTTTTATGGGATATCCATGCTGGAAAGGTTTAAAGGTGCCGGACGTCTTAAACCTTATCTGATCTTCGGGCTTACCGATGAAACTTTTTCAATACTGAGCACGACAGATCCGCCTGAAGGGGTGGAAAGAAAATGGTTTCAGTTTTTCGTGACTTTGCTCAACCACTGCTATTGGGTGACCGGCTCCGCATTGGGCAGTCTGTTGGGATCCGTGGTAACTTTCAATACCGATGGGCTCGATTTTGTCCTGACAGCGCTTTTTACAGTGATTTTCATCGACCAGTGGAGGGGGACGAAAAACCATGCTCCTGCCCTGATTGGGTTGGGGGCTACCCTTTTGTGCCTGCAAATATTCGGGTCGGAGCACTTTATTATCCCCGCCATGGCGCTGATCCTGCTGCTGCTTACCGTTTTCAGAAAGAGGATAGATGCGGATGTAGATGCGGGTATAGATGCAGACGAGGTAAATATGTAACTATGGATGGGATCCGTATGAGATTCCAACTTTATTTCAGATAAAAATGCAGACGCAGACGAAAATGCAGGTGCAAAATAAGATCCAGATGAGATGTCGGTTAAAATTAAGATTTAAGATGGCGATGTATAATCGGATCTCGATGGGGATGCAGAACAAAACGTAATAAAACCCCCATAGGGCATTCCGATAATAATGCAGACGCAGATGAGATATAGATTATTATTCCCGCCATGGCCTTAATCCCGATGCCGCTTACCGTTTTAAATGCAGCTATTGGATGACTGAAGATTAAAAGTATATGAAAAACAAGAGAAAAACAAGATATGATTTTGGATGTAGATGCAATAGGCGAAACTGATTTAAGCAAATGGAAACAACAGCGTGGCCGCGCTTATTTATAGTGACGGAAAGAACTGTAACCGTTGCGCCGCCGTTTTTGATTTTCGGATTTTAAGGAAGGGCGACAGATTGACAACTTTACAAACACTGATAACAATATCTGCATTAATTATAGGGACAGTGGGGACCAGATTCCTGCCATTTTTGATATTCCCGCCGCACAAATCTACGCCTCATTATGTGCTTTATTTGGGCCGCATGCTGCCTTATGCCGTCATGGGCTTCCTTGTAATTTTCTGCCTGAAAGGAGTTTCAATAACCACCTCTCCTCATGGACTGCCGGAGGCATTGGCGATTCTGTGTATTTTAGCCTTGCATCTTTGGCGGAGCAATGTTCTTCTTTCCATTGGGGCCGGTACGGTTATTTACATGGTTCTTGTACAGTACATATTCGCATTTAACTGATTTACCACTAACATCGCGGTCATCCTCCGGCTTTCTGAGTCAACAGTTTTTGTGCCTGGGCTTTTGGACGGTTGACTTTTGGACAAGGCGGGCCGCTTTGTCTATCTCTTGTCCCATTGCGTTTTGGATTGTCTATTAAGTAGTTCGATTTGATAAGCAATGCAAATGTGCAAAAAACGAGATAATATGTGAATGTTATGGGGATATATGTAATATATTCACACAATACTTCAAATTTCGGGCAAAAGTGGGCGATAATTAGCTTTGCTAAATAAGAAGAAACAAGAAACAAGAAATTTACCCTATTCTAAAGTCTAAATTACTTTCAACAGAGCAAGCAGTTGTTTCTGGTTGTTGATGCCGAGTTTTTGATATGCGTTTGAAATATGCCGCTTGACGGTTGCAGAGCTGATAAATAAATGGTTTGCGATTTCTTCGTTCGTCATTCCGTGTTTAAGCATAAGATACAAGACCTCAAATTCTCTGTTGGTAAGATTGTGGCTATCTTTAAGCGAAGTGATTCTATTTAAAAAGAAGCTGGATAAAGGATAAATAATGCATATATATTTTGTGCTGTTCTGATAGTAACGCGAAATTTCAAACAAAAATGTAATGTCGCCGATCTCCTCAGATATCGGTCCCAATTTTGATTTTGTTGATATACAGGAAAGCTGTTTTGCAATTCTTTTTACCTGATGGCCGATTTTGCTATCCTGTATCGGCACCGAATAATCCGATAGAAAACTTTTGAAAGAGGCATTATAAGATAAGAATTCCAGATTGGAATCCAGTATGCAGATGCCTAGTGATTCGAAATTATCAATGGAGAGGAAGAGCTCTTCGCTATCATTCGGTTTTTTCTTTGATAAATGCTTTTCAAATACTCTTGAAAGATGTCTTTGATACATCTTGACAATTTCAAGATCCTTCAATGAAAATTCTTTCCTTCCGGCATTTCGGTACAATGCAAAAATAGCAAAGATGTTGCAATCTGCGGAAAGCGGAATATTTGCGTCAATGGATATTTCCAACTGGGCAGACCGAACGAATTCCTGGTAATACTTCGTTTTCCTTCGATCGGTGGAAAAGATGTCATTATTTCTAAATGCAATTTCTTGAGGTTTAGACAGGATTGGGAGAACATCATCCATATGTATGTAGGTATTAATATAATTGTCTGTTTCGGAGCCCTTCCAGTTGGCGGGGAAAAATGATTGTATTTCATACAGGTTTGTATCACAGTTATAGCCGTAAAATGTAAAGTCGCCTTTATCAAAATAAATTTGCCTATTTAGTTCGTCCATAAAAATATCCATGCAGTCTTTCAGGGAAAGTTGTTCGTCATACAGACTATAGATTGTATCGTTTATATACTTTATCTCATCCAACGAGAATGAGGCTAAAACCTCGTTCACATAATTACCTCCTTTCGATTCTTCTCACAAATATCAGGATCAGCAGGTCAGTATGCAATAGATTCTTATTGTCAGTATTATAATCTATCTAAAAATTAGTGTCAAATATCGCTGTGAAGTTAGTGT
>CAYYHH010000277.1:1594-3234 GCA_964471645.1 uncultured Oscillospiraceae bacterium | reverse complement strand
TACGAGGAAGTCCCGATGCATTTGGCTGAAAAGATTATAGCCGAGGCAAAGAGCGAAGAATAGTTTTTTGGAAATTTAAAATAATCGACTCCACTGTGCATCGCGCGGTGGAGTTTTTTACAGACAGAAAATCCTTTAAGCATTCAGATAGATAAGGAAGAAAAACATGAGTAAAAAAGCAACAACCATTTTTGTATGCCAGGAATGCGGCAGCGAAAGCCCTAAGTGGATGGGGCAATGTATTTGCGGTGCATGGAACTCCATGGTGGACGAAAAAGTAATGCCGGCAGCGACCGAAGATAAAAGACGACGTTCGTCAAGGGAAAGCAGATCTGCGGCAATCAAGTTATCCGAAGTGAAATCGGGAGCCCAAAGCAGAATAGATACGGGCATAGGAGAATTGAACAGGGTATTGGGAGGGGGATTGGTGAAGGGCTCTCTCACCCTTATATCAGGGGAACCTGGTATAGGGAAGTCGACCCTGATAATTCAAGCGGCCTCCGTAATAGCCGCCAAAGGACAATCCGTTCTCTATGTCACGGGAGAGGAGTCAGAGGAACAGATCAAGATGCGGGCTGACAGAGTGTGCGGAGAAGAAACAGAAAATCTGTATATTTTTGCCGAAACCAACATGGAAAACGTTGTGACGGCCGTCGATAATCTTTCCCCTTGCTTTATAGTGATCGACTCCATCCAGACTATGTATTCTTCAGATTTAGAATCGGCCCCGGGAAGCGTCTCCCAGGTCCGGGCTTGCGCTAATGAGCTGATGCGGCTGGGAAAGGTAAGAAATATTCCTGTTTTCATCGTTGCCCACGTTACGAAAAGCGGCGACCTGGCCGGACCCAAGATTATAGAGCATCTTGTAGACTGCGTACTGAATTTTACCGGTGAGAGAAGCCATGAGATCCGTATATTGCGCGCGTATAAAAACAGATTCGGAACAACCAGTGAAATAGGGGCCTTCGAGATGGGTGAGAAGGGGCTTATTGAAATATCTAACCTTTCGGGAAGCTTTTTGGAAGAAATGGAAGACGGCGTAGAAGGGTCCATGGCAACAGCAGTTTATGAAGGAACCAGGCCGCTTCTTTTGGAGGTCCAGGCCCTGACTTCGCCCACAAATATAGGCTTTGCAAGAAGGTCTGCAATCGGGGTGGAAAACTCCCGCCTGAATATGATATTGGCCGTCCTGGATCGTAAGGCGGGCATATCCCTGATAAATCAAGATGTTTATGTAAATATTGTCGGCGGACTGAGGCCGGAGGGGACTTCCACCGATCTGGCAGTAGCTTTGGCGATCTACTCAACATCGAAACGTATTCCGGGTACAAAGAAGACGTTGGCCATAGGCGAAATCGGTTTGACCGGGGATTTAAGATCTATCCAAAATGCCGAGAAAATCGTTAAAGAGGCTGCCCGCATGGGATTTGAGCGAATAATATTGCCGAATAAAAACGCTGACAGAATAGGAAACGTCGACGGCATCAGATTAACAGGTGTCAAAAGCCTGATTGAGGCTATCAAAGCAATGTAAAGGCCGCGGAATGTTGCATCCGTGGCCTGTCTAAATGTTTTGTCACTATTTATACTCAATTATGCCAACCGGGCATTGACCTGGAGACCGTGCCGAAAACAGGTGT
>CAYYHH010000277.1:0-1584 GCA_964471645.1 uncultured Oscillospiraceae bacterium | reverse complement strand
AGGCCATTAAAGCAATGTAAAGGCCACGGAGTGTTGATGCCGTGGCCGATATAAAGCTTTTGTTACTATTTTGGCCCAACCAAGCATTAGCTTGGGGACCGCGCTGAAATGTGGATTTGAGTTTTTCTTTCTAAAGCTGTGCCTGTATGTGCTTCAAAGAGGCAAATCTGGGCAATCCGTTTTCCAGGGGACGGTCGGGTTCGCCTTGGATCAAGGGAAGTGCGTAATCTATAAACGGTTGAAGAATACCGTTTCCTGCTTCGTTGATCCACTCTCTCGGAACTTTTTTCTCTGCATTGGCCACTTCTGTCAAATCCACTAAGCCGGTGCTTAAACGGTACTCCTTGCCGGGTTCCCTGACGAAGGTCACCATCTTATCCGTAATTCCGGATTCTGCCGCCTCAAATGCCGCCTTGCCGGCAAGGTACGCTTCTTCCACATCCGTAGCTGATGCCAGATGAGCCGCGCAGCGCTGCAAAAGGCTGAATTCGATTCCCCTTACCTTTGCATCGAGTTTTGAATTGGCGAATTCTGCCAGGTTGGCGGCAAGACCACCCAGTCTTGCGTGGCCGAAAGCATCTTTTTTGCCCGTGTCGTCAGAGAAATATGATGATATCAAGGCATTGTTTTTGTCTTTGATCCCCTCGGAAACCGCTATGAGAACATCTCCGCGCTCATTATAAATCCCGGTAACGTCGGAAATGAACTCTTCCATATCAAAGGACACCTCGGGCAGATAAATCAGATCGGGGCCATATTCACTATTTTTGATTCCAGCCAGGGCCGATGCCGCCGTCAGCCAACCGGCGTTCCTGCCCATTACCTCAACGACGGTGATGGAGCCGGTGTCGTAGACTTTAGCATCCCTGCTCACTTCCATAAGAGTTGTAGCCACATATTTAGCGGCGCTTCCGAATCCCGGACAATGATCAGTGCAAGCCAGATCGTTATCGATTGTTTTTGGAATTCCCATTACACGGCACTCATATCCATGCCGGATCAAATAATCGCTGATTTTGCTGCAGGTATCCATGGAATCATTTCCGCCGTTATAGAAAAAGTAGCGGATATCGTACTTGGTGAATACATCGAGTATTCGCTTATAGTCTGTGTCATCCACCGAGAAGTCCGCCAATTTGTATCGGCAGGTTCCCAGAACAGAAGCGGGAGTATAGCGCATAAGCGACAATTCCTCACGATCTTCCAAAGTCAGATCGTAAATCTTTTCATCCAGGACGCCTTTGATCCCGTGTGCGGCGCCGTACACTTTAGTAACATTTTCGGAAGCCAGCGCGGCTTCGATGCAGCCAAGAGCGCTGGAGTTGATAACTGACGTAGGCCCCCCGGATTGTCCGATCAGGACGGATCCAACTAGTGATTTCATATTTGTAACCTCCTATTATTATAAAAATGCTTGATCTCAAAATATTTGATATAGGATATCATTTTTGTGCCTCTATAACAAGTAGGGTTAATATTTCAATTGTAAAGGGCATAACTGAACAACCGAACTGGGATTTCTTTGGTTTTAATATGAACTTCCTGTAGCTTTCCGACTAAACGAAAAAAGGTTGTCTTGCAAAA
>CAYYHH010000276.1:0-3248 GCA_964471645.1 uncultured Oscillospiraceae bacterium | reverse complement strand
GAATGATTCCTAAGCTTTTTATCTTCTTTTGCGGCAAGCGTCTTTTTTGCTCCTTTACCGCTTCCCCCATATTTCAATTGATTTGAATCAAGGATAAGATCATAGTCCCCCGGGCTGCCGGTCTCCACGATATAGCTCAATCTGGCAACGGGTGCAAAATTGCATATAACCAATAACTCTTGTCCTCTTATTCCTATTCGGGAAAAAGCGATAATATTCCTTGACGAATCATCCACCACCAACCATCGGAATCCCCCCCAATCATTTTCGTTATCCCATAAGGCCTCTCTCTGCAGATAAAGTCGGTTCAAGTCACGTACGTAATCCTGCATTTTCTTGTGCATATCATATGATAAAAGAACCCAATCCAGTTCAGAGTCGTAATTCCATTCAACAAATTGACCGAATTCACTGCCCATAAAAAGAAGTTTTTTTCCCGGATGGGCCATCATATATCCGTAGTAAGCCCTCAGACCTGCAAATTTCTCTTCGTAAGATCCCGGCATCTTGTTGAGCAGAGAGCCTTTTCCGTGCACAACTTCATCGTGGGATATAGGCAGTATGTAGTTCTCTGAAAAAGCATAAGTCAAAGGAAATGTCAGAGCCTGATGTTTACCCTTTCTAAACAGAGGGTCGGTCTTGACATAGTCAAGGCTGTCGTTCATCCAGCCCATATTCCATTTGAAATTGAAACCCAGGCCGCCCGCATCTACCGGGGATGTGACCAAAGGCCATGCCGTAGATTCCTCCGCGATCATCAGCACGTTTGGATATTGTCCGAAGACAGCTTTATTCAGTTCCCGAAGAAACGAAACCGCTTCAAGGTTTTCCCTCCCGCCATGGCGATTGGGGCGCCATTCCCCGTTTTTCCTGTCATAATCAAGATAGAGCATCGATGCCACCGCATCTACCCTAAGTCCATCCGCATGATAGAGGTCAAACCAGAACATTGCATTGGAAATGAGGAAGCTGCGAACTTCGTTTTTACCCCAGTCGAAGATCATAGTGCCCCATTCCTTATGGCTGTCTTTCAGCGGATCCGCATATTCGTAACAAGGTGTCCCGTCAAACCTGAAAAGTCCTTCCGGGTCTTTGGGGAAGTGTCCGGGTACCCAATCCAATATAACGCCCAATTCAGCGTTATGGCACTCATCGACAAAGGCCATAAAGTCCTTTGGTGTACCGTGTCTGGACGTGGGTGCGTAATATCCCATTACCTGATATCCCCATGAGGCGTCCAGCGGATATTCTCCTACAGGCATCAATTCAAGGTGGGTGTAGCCCATTTCTTTGACATAGGGAATCAGTTCGGTCGCCAATTTTTTATAGCTGAAGTAATTGCCATCCGAATACCTTTTCCATGAGCCCAAATGTACCTCATATATGTTCAGGGGGCGATCATATGGAGGAGTTTCAGACCTTTTTTTCATCCAGGCCTGATCTTGCCAGTCAAACCCCGAAAGATCGTAAGTTTTCGTTGCGGTTGCCGGCCTTGTTTCCATATGAAAACCGTAGGGATCTGTTTTAGGATGAATATTTCCATCATGATCCTCCACGGCGAATTTATATAAATCATATTGTTTGATTCCAGGATGAAACAATTCCCATATCCCTTGTTTTGAAAGTTGTTTCATGGGTGTGGATTTCGTATCCCAATTGTTGAATTCTCCTGTAAGGTATACATTTTTGGCATTGGGAGCCCATAAGCGGAATACATATCCGTCTTCTCCATCTTTTTGCCATGGGTGGGCGCCCAGCAGCTCATATGCTCTGGCGGCGGTACCCTGGTGAAACAGATAAACAGGCATCTCCAGTTGCTTCGTCATTTAAACTCCCTTTCCATGCCTTACAGTATTTTTCTACATTTTTCATAGTACTCAGATCTTAACATCGACATAAGGTGCAGGTCGACATACCTGCCGTTCTTTTTCCCCGCATTCCGTAAAACACCTTCATATTCGAAACCCAGCTTTTTATAAAGTGAAGCTGCTATATTGTTGGACGGAAGATGGTCTAACGTGACCCTTTCTGTATGAAGGTGGATAAAACAATGTTCAAGGATAAGCCTTGTTGCTTCCTCACCAAGCCCTTTTCTCAAATAAGATTCTTCACCTATGTATATCCTCGTCAGATCTAAAGAGTCGGTGGCCGTATCTATACGGCTGAGGCATATTCTTCCTATAGGTTTCTCTTCCTCCCTGGCTACTATTGTGTACTGAAGCTTGTCCGGCTCCAGGGATCTGATAACGAACTCCTTGACGATCTGTTCGTAATCCCTGTCACAAGACATGGTAAAGCCTTTCTGCACAAACCCCTTCTTTTCCCATTCCGCGAATTTAATGCAATCAGAGAAAATAGATTCGCGAATTATAAGATTTACTGATTCCATTGCAACCTCCGATGACTTTTGGGAGAATTGATTTACTTTATTATACAATTTTTCACAGCGTAGTGCAATCAAAGTCTTTATAATGTATGACAGATAATACGCCTGATTCGACAAAAACCCTGCCCTCATTCCTTAAAAGGACATTTGAGATGCCCACGGGATAGTCGGGTTCAAGGGTGGCGTTGACCAATGTATATTTAAATCCGTTCAACGTTACACCTTCCGCCTTCTCCCCTACGGGAAAGATCGAAACCGTATCGCCTGCCTTTCCCTGTATGTTGAGATAATCTTTTATAATATTAATGGTAAGTCCCGGTTCATCGAAAAGGAGCCGCGTCCCTCTTCTGACGAAATAAGAAGCGGTCGATAGGTTGGCTAAAGTGTGATCGAGCCTTCCGCCCGTTCCTCCCCAGATGACGATATCTTCTTTGTATTCCTCAGTTGCCATCATCAGGGCTAAAAAAGTATCTGTAAAATCTTTTTCCGGCGGGTGATAATAGATTGGGATTTTATTTTTTTCCATAAACATCAGGTCGCCTTCATGTATGGAATCCATATCGCCCACAATCGCATCCGGCATAATGTTGAATTGTCTCGCCCTGGCGGCCGCTCCGTCGGTGCATATGATATGATCAAAGCGTTTCTTTTGCTGTTCATACCACGAGTTACATCCGTATTCACCGTTTACCATGATTAAAGTAGACATCTTATCCCTCCTGGACCCAGATTAAAAAACGGCTTGTTCTGATAATTATACCCCTTAAACCGCTTAGATCAACATAGATTTTGGGGCCGCTGTATCCAAGCCTCAATTACTGGGCGTTTTGGCACATGTTGATACCAAAACTGTTTACTTCGA
>CAYYHH010000275.1:0-3259 GCA_964471645.1 uncultured Oscillospiraceae bacterium | reverse complement strand
GGCGCTTAACGATGCCATTTTACGCCAATATTGAGAAAGAACCGGGCAGCAAGGTTCCGGTCCTCATATGGAAAATATCCGAAGCAGATGAGCAAGAATTGGACGAATATGAAGGTTATCCAACAAAATATGATAAGCAAAACTTAACTATTGAAATCAACGGGCAAGAAGTCGAAGTGATGGTCTATATCATGACTGATGAATATAAAGTTCTGACCAACAAAAAGGCCAGAGACGGCTACGAAGATACCATCAAACAAGGATATAAAGATGCCGGCTTTGATTTGGAAGAGTATCAACCTGTGCGCCCATAACCAAGCCCACTGTCACATGGCCCAAATTACTAAAATATAATGCTCGTCATCCAAGAGCAGGCGCCACAGTTACCACTATTGGCAGCAAAGAGCCAGCCTTCGACTGTCACCCTAACCGGCCTGCCTGCCAAACAAAAATCTACACTGAAATGCGAAGTTTTGAGCTTCAAATATTGATATTAAGAAGCAGATTTCGTTTATTCAATGCAACTTTTCGAATGATTATTAAGATCAACCATATGGATTAGATTTCTAAGAGACAAATCAATTTGAGCCATATCCATCTGCAACTCTGAGCGCCCCGCAGTCCAGAGTATCTAAATCGCTATAATCTACCTGGACTGCTGATATTCGTTGTTTCAAATATTCTCCTAAAGCTTTATCAACACAAAACACTCTACAAGCTTTCATCCCTCTTGTCATAAGAGTTCTATATGTGTTCCTAATGATCGTATCTGCAATTTCTTCAGCTTCTTCAGGATCAGTTTTCTTACACCCCTTCAAGCTTTTCAAAGATTGATCTGATTTAGCTCGTTTTGAAGAGTCAGTCACCACTTTCCCATCTTCATAGAATAGATCAGGACCAATTATGACTCCAATATAATCAAATTCCAATCCTTGCGCTGTATGTATGCAGCCGGCTTGATCAACAGAATTTGGGTCAATTGCCCATACTCCCTGTGAAAAATTCCAACTCATGGCAAAATTATGCTCTTCGATGACAATATCTTTATATTCCGGATTATTTCTTTCTTTTTTTGGCCATTCCCAACAATAGCCTGCAATAATTCTTGCTTTATTATTGTCATTTTTAGATATCACCCAGTTCAACAATTCTTGGGGACTGTTAACAACATCGATGTCATAATCAAAATCAAGGATTTTATTAGCTGTCTCACGTACTTGCAGCACGTCGTCTAGCCACGCAATATAGCTGTCAGATCCATTACATCTAAATTGAGATTCAAGTGAGTCCGTAAGTATGATAGCATCAAGCGCTTGCGCCTGTTTCATGATTTCTTCTTTAGAACCTATATCAGCAGCTGTAATTCTTTGATCATCGTCAACAAAAAACACTGAGCATTTACTGCTAAAAATAATCTCCTTAATCTGATTTTCACCCTTATTCCCAAAAAGCCCGGATTTCTTATTCAAACGATGAGCTTCATCTACTATAGCAATATCTAGTTCGTTCTCGTTTGCTTCATAATATGCACCTGAATTCTTAAATAAATTATCGATCGAGCTTATAGTATAACTGCCTTTTAATTTAGTTTTATAGACATTTCTAGGAGCAGCGTTTTTCGTAATATAATGTGTAACCCTCCCCCGCGCGATCAACTCACACAGTAGATTAATCGATATAACACTCTTACCTGTACCGGGGCCCCCTTCAACTATCATCACTCGTTTTTTACTATCCCTTTTAGTCTTCTCAGCCATAGATAGAACACTCTCATATACTACTTTTTGATCATCAATCATGATAAATTCTTGATTCCCATCCAACATGGATTGCAATCGGTCTTGTAATGATTTGGAGGGCCTGATTCTTCCATTATCAATAGTATATAAAATTTTCCCCTGATCACCTTTTTTGACGTATCTATTTATGAATTCTCTTAGTTTCAGAGAATCTGTCTGACTAAACATCGGCGCCTTATCAAGTATGTCTTGATATTTATCATCAGTAAGAGGATCGTTGTTTTTTTCGAGCAAATAATTGTGGAGATATGCGCAAGGATACAAACCTATCTGAGAAGTATGTACAGCTTCATTGAAATCCTCAAGTGCAGCAGCATATGACCAAGCTTGATAACAGGGATGTGTCACTTCTCTCATACCGCCACCTATAAATGTTTTGACTATGTCATTCTTTTCCTCAACTTTATTAGCCTTTTCCCACTGTTTTAACTCAATTATGACAACAGATGGTTTTTTATTTTGATCATATCCACTTAGCAAGAAGTCTATACGTTTAGAAGTAGTCGGAATCATATATTCAATAGCCACACCCACGTCGTCAGGAATCGAGGAATCATTGATGACCATATGCATATATGAAAGAGAATTTCTCCACGATGTTATTTCGCCTGGAGAGGACTGTTTATAACTCTCGCGAACTTGCCTTTCTAACTTCTCAACAAGCGTGCCAGACATCTGGTCTGATTTAAAACCTTTAACATCCGAATGGTAAATAATCATATTTTAAATTCCGTGTATTTTTTACTATTGCCTTTTGATAAATCTATTGGGTATTTGATTTCATTATTCTGAATTTTCTCTTGCACTATTTCATTAACATCAAGTTCCATCTTCTTCAGAAATAGTTGCGAATAAATAATCACATCAGCGATTTCTTCACTTATTCTTTCTATACTGACATCTGAACCCCACTGAAAAAGCTGCAAGAGTTCTGCTGCTTCTATCACAATGGATTTGGCCAAATTTTCCGGAGTATGAAACTGATCCCAATCACGTTCTTTAACAAAATCTTTGATTAATTTCTGAGTTTCCTTATTCATAGCTCACCTCAACTGCCCTCTGCTTTGACATCTTACTGACACGTGCTCTTTAAATACGTATACAATGGTCAAACCACTAACATACATATTACAACAATTTTACTTAATTATCTGAATGCTTCTCTAACATCGTATGGGCTTGTAGCTATACCCCTACAGAAGTAATTGGGGGATGATATTGACAGGAGCCTGGGCTGATGTTTAAGCGCCTTCAACAAATCACTTGACTAAAGCAGAGCATGGGTTGGCGTTATTTTAAAGTTGAACTTGAAAATAGCGCCAACATTTTGTAAGATAAACTTACTTAGAGGGTGATCAAATGATAAATCGGAATATTGCTAATAAATTAATAGAGCTTGCTAAACAAGTACCTGTGGTAACTATAAATGGTGTTGAATATGTCAATTTCAAAGAATTAGA
>CAYYHH010000274.1:0-3275 GCA_964471645.1 uncultured Oscillospiraceae bacterium | reverse complement strand
GAGATGAAAGAATCACCACCTGGGAGATAGAACAGTTCACAGGAAATACTTTTGAGTACTTATTTGGGACCATCGGACCGAGGGTCGCTCGCATTTATGAGTGAAATGCCTGACCGATAACGTTTATATCTTATATCGCCCTGATTTCCCCATCAATGTTAAGGGGCTGTATGTCTGATTTAGTGAATCTCTCAATCTCACCGAGGCGCACTGCATCGGAAACGTTAGCAACAAAAGTATATGCCGACCCGTGTTTTTTAGCCCGGCCGGTGCGCCCGATCCTATGAGTGTAATATTCATTCTCACGAGGGATATCATAGTTGAAAACCGTATCTACATCATCAACATCAATACCTCTGGCCGCCACATCTGTTGCAACCAGGATCTTGAGCCCTCCCCTGCGAAATCTGTTTAATACCTTTTCTCTTATGCTCTGCCGGATATCTCCGTGAATACAATCCACCGCATACCCTTTTGCTCCCAACCACTTTGTCAGCCTCTCCACTTTATGCTTAGTGTTGCAAAAAACTAATGCCCGCTCATATTTTTCGCTATCAATAATTTTCAGGATTGCTGCCGTCTTATTCCTTTCATCGGTTCTCAGGCTGTATTGATTGATGTCCGGTTTATTTATCTTTGTTTCGTTAATTGTTATTTCAACCGCATCTCTTTGATATATCCAGCCTATATCCATAACCTCACGGGATATTGTTGCCGATAACAACGCGAGATTTTTCCGATTTATGGTCATATCCAAAATTTTGGTTACATCTTTATAAAATCCCATGTCCACCATTACATCTGCCTCATCGAGGACTACTGTTCTCACGCCGCCCAGCTTGATCGTTCTGCGGTCAAGATGATCCTGCAGCCTGCCCGGCGTAGCCACGACGATTTTGGGACGTTTTTTCAGCATCTTTATCTGGTTGGCTATCGGCTGGCCCCCGTAAATGCATGCAATATTCACACCCGGCTTATAAGCGGCCAGATTCCTCAGTTCTTCTGAAATCTGTATTGCCAGCTCGCGGGTGGGGGCTAATATCAGGGTCTGCACCTGTTGATCGTTGGGGTCAATATGTTCTATCACGGGAATGCCAAATGCAAATGTCTTGCCTGTTCCCGTCGGGGCTTTTGCTATAATGTCTTTCCATTCAAGCATAGGAGGGATTGCCTCGGCCTGCACCTGCGTTGTTATTTTCAGGTTTTTTCTATTGATGCCTTTCATTAATTCCTTGGATAAATTCATTTGATCAAATCTTTTTGTGTTCATTCTTCTTCCTTAAACTTCCTCATAAAATAAGGAGACAGCATATAAAGCTCTCTCCCAAAAAATACTTCTTTACCATCAAATGATTATATCATGGTTATTCGAGGAATGCAAAGAAAATTTAATAAAATGGATTTGTGGAAACTTGTTATTGATGTTATGATATGGTTTATTGGCAGTAATTTGTGCCGGGCCTCAGGAATGAGCATTTGATGGCGTTAACTAATCTATGAAAAATTCCATGAAAAATGATAGTTGAGGAAATGCTCCTCGGAGAGGAATTACTATGAGTTATTACATTATACTAGCACTGCCACTGACTGTCGCCCTAATTCCTTTTATCTTGTTAGTTCGAAAAGGATTTAAAAAGATAATCCTGATTGTTTCAATATTAGTAGGGCTTTTAACCTGTATATTAAAGGCCAACAGCGGGTCGCCCATAGAATATGTCCTCCTGGACGGAATTATCAGTTTCCTGATCTGGTATATTATCCTGGACACTGTTTATAGAATTGCCTACCGGTTTAAAAACAGAAACAAAGTCTAAATTCTGTTTTTGACGGTGTTATACACCCCTGGCGTGAAATCCCTGTTTTTCCATGCAATCCTGCCTGTAATGGGAAGGATTGACCCCTGCGGTTTTTTTAAATAGCCTGCTAAAATACGAAACATCCTGAAAGTTCATACAATCGGCAATTTCGGCGACTGTCAGATTTGTGTTGACCAGCAGCCTTTTAGCTTCGGTGACAATGCTTTGGTTGATCATTTTCCCCGGTGTCTGACCGGCTTGACGCTTTATCTGGTTATTCAAATAGCCTACGGAAACACCTAATTTTTTCGCAAAGTATGAAACGGGGCGATTTTCGCTGTTGTGTTCGCTTAGCAGGTTCTGAAATTCATATACCAGTGAGGATGCCGGTGTAATCCGAGTTTCCCGCTCCCCCAACTGATGGTTTCGATATATTTTAATAAGTATTATATTAAGACATGCTCGTATTATCGATGCATAATCCTGTTTTTTTTCGTCGTATTCTCTGAGGATTATGCTGGCCAGTGCCAAGATTTGCTCGAAGATCCCGTCCTCCAGTTCGACGGCGGGCCGGTTTGCCACCTCTTTGAAAATATTAGCTTCCCAAATGGAGTTTACACTGCTGGCCGCTTCAAAAAGAAAATCCTCGCTGAAGTATATAAGAATTCCTTCAACATCGGTAACATTCTCCCAATAATGGGTTTGACCTACATCGATCAGGAATGCCGTATTCTTGACATCGGTGTACTCTTCAAAATCAATAATATGTTTACCGACAATGTTTTTTATCAGCAGTATCTCATAAAAGGGATGACGATGGGGGGTGGTAGAACCAAGATCAAGGCAAGACTCAAATGTGGATGAACTGATGTGGAAGCCCAGCTTTTTCCCATCACCCAAAAAGTTATGTACCGGAAAGCTATGATAACTGTCAAGGGAATTGGACTGTTTTTTCACTTTTACACCTCCGAAGCATATGAAAATAAATAACTTCTAAATGGGTGCCCAAATTATATCAAAAGCCGGACAAAGAGGCAAATTCGTGTCCTTCTGTGATTTCATTCCTTCTGAGGCCGGCTTTGACATCCCGAAATCCGGGTTTTATTCTATTTCAAAGACAGGAAGTTTAAACTTAGCCATTATTTCCTTACAGGCTTTAATGTCTTTGAATTTGTTCGGAGCCTCACGTTTTATGTAGTTGACTTCGTCAAGAGCAGACAGCAGCTTATACCCGGAGCCCCAGGAGAGTACTTTTGAATCCTCGATAAATTCTATGTCCATTGGTTTATATGGATGAACCTGAACAAAATCATTTGCTATAGCAATGAAATTATCGGTTCCCACCTTGCATTTGGCTGAGCCTTCTTCGAAAATATAGGTCTGCCAAAAATTGAAGGGCTCGCTTACCTTGATCTTAGTACCTTTCTTGATCTCCATTTCCCATATTTCGTTTAGTTCGTTTGTCTCCCATGGGGCAAC
>CAYYHH010000273.1:0-3277 GCA_964471645.1 uncultured Oscillospiraceae bacterium | reverse complement strand
AACCAGGGGCCGGATAATGTGCTTTTCTGTAGAGTTACCCGATAAACCCGGACAGCTGGTCAGGGTAGCGCAAATTTTAGCAGAGCGCGGGGCCAATGTAATCGAACTTCAGCACAATCAGTTTAAGACCATAGACCGTTACTCCAACAAGGTTATGTTGGAGGTAACGATCGAAACCAATGGCCATGAACATATTGTGGAAATATTGGAGGCCTTAGAGGATCATAACTTTTCTGTTGCGAGGGTCTACTGATCTTCGGGCATCATACAAGTGCTGTAGCGTCCGTCGAAGCAATCTTCGATTTCATGCTTTTTCTGACGTGTCATCAGAGCTGTCACTGCAGCTTTTGCATTTGTCTCCCCGTTAATTATCCCATATATCTTCTCTGTTATAGGCATTTCTACCCCACATTGTTTGGCCAAATCGTATGCAGCTCGGGTGGTATACATCCCTTCGACTACCATCCCTACTCTCTTCGTCGCCTCTTGTGGATCCATCCCTTCCCCTATCATAATGCCGCAACGCCGATTTCTGCTGTGCATGCTTGTACAGGTTACAATCAGATCACCTATACCGGTCAATCCTGTAAACGTTTTTGCCCCGGCGCCCAATCTGACCCCCAGACGGGCTATTTCGGTAATCCCCCTGGTCATCAGAGCAGCCTTTGCATTATCGCCAAATCCCATTCCGTCTGATATTCCGGCTCCTAAAGCGATGGTGTTTTTTAAAGCGCCGCCGAATTCCACTCCGGCTATATCAGTGTTGGTATATACTCGAAACCTTTCTGTCATAAATACATCCTGGACATATTCGGCAAGCTTCACATCTTTCGATGCCGCAACCACGGTGGTCGGCATCCCCTTCCCCACTTCTTCCGCATGTGACGGACCAGAAAGCGCTACGTACCTTGCTTCCGGCAAAATATCAAACGCTATCTCGGATAATCTCATTAAGCTATTTTGTTCTATCCCCTTTGCGACGTTCACCAATACCATTTCCTCTGTCAGATATGGTATCGCTCTTTCCAATGCGCTTCTGAAGCGTTGAGCAGGCGCCGAAAAGAGTACTATGTCTGCACCCCGGACTGCCTCTTCAGGTGTGTCGAACATTTCCATTGATTCATTGAATTTAATTCCCGGAAGATATTTTATATTCTCCCTTTCGTTTCTCAACGATTCAACATGTGTTTTATCGATGTCCCATATGTTAACAAGATGGCCTTTTCCGGACAATGTCAGCGCCAATGCCGTCCCCCAGCTTCCTGCTCCTAAAACAGCTATTTTCTGATTCATATCTATCCTCCTTAAAATGGATGTCAGGTCATTTTTTAGCGAAGCTTATCTTCGGCTCCTCCCCTTTGAGCAGCCTCTTTAAATTACCCCTGTGCTTAAATATTACTATGATCGCCATTGCGGCAAACACCAATATGTAGTCCGGCATGTATATACTTGACAAAAATGGCAGCGACATGGCTGCCAAAATGCTGCCCACAGAGACACGCCTGGAAATTACTAAACTCACAGCGGCGATTCCGAGGCAGATAAATGCCATGGCGGCGTTAAGAGTCAAAAGAACACCGAGGGCCGTCGCTATCCCCTTGCCGCCTTTAAATCCGTACAACACCGGAAGAATGTGTCCGAGAAAAACCGCAAGTCCACAGATAACGGAAAGGGCTTCACCGCCAATGTATCTGCCTGCCAAAACCCCCGCAACACCTTTGAAAATGTCAATAAGCAACGTCAGCAAAGCAGCCTTTTTACCCATTACCCTAAGCATATTGGTCGTCCCGGGATTACCGCTTCCCTCTTTTCTGATATCTACGCCGGAGGCCTTACTTATAATAGTCGCCGGGGACAAATTTCCTATTAAATACGCTATTATAACAGCTGATGCAAACAGGATGTATCCTGTATCATCTGCCGTTGCCTTTAAAATCGGACCCAGATCATACATCTTCCCTTTCCCCCTTTTCACGGAAAACGAACTTAATTGATGTGCCTTCGAATCCGTAACCTTCTCTGATTTTGTTTTCCAGATATCGCGAGTATGAGAAGTGCATCAGCTCGCGGCTGTTGATTTGAAATGAGAACAGTGGCGGCTTCACCCCAACCTGGGTCACATAATAGATCTTCAGACGCTTTCCCTTGTCCGAAGGAGGTTGCTTCATCATCGTAGCGTCGATGATCAAAGAATTGAGCTGACCCGTGGGAACCCGCATAGTCCGTTTTTCGGACACATACTTTGCCAATTCCATCACTTTGTCAAGCCTCTGCCTTTCCAGCACAGAAATGAACACAATAGGCGCATATGACATGAAAGCCAACTCCCGTTGGATTTTTTTACGAAATTCGTCCATGGTATTAGTTTCTTTTGCTATGAGGTCCCATTTGTTGACTGCTACGACTATACCCTTTCCTTCTTCATGGGCCATCCCGGCGATTTTTTTATCCTGCTCGGAAACTCCGTCTGCGGCATCCAGCATCAGAAGACACACATCGCTTCTTTCAATGGCCGAAATGGCACGAATCACGCTATATCTTTCAATATCACCGGTAACTTTGCTTTTTCGTCTGATTCCCGCCGTATCTATCAGCACATATTCTTCCCCTTGCCACGTGAAATCCGTATCGATGGAATCCCTTGTAGTTCCAGCTATATCGCTTACGATCAACCTGTTTTCACCGATCATTGAGTTTATCAAAGATGATTTTCCCACGTTCGGTTTTCCGATAACAGCAATCCTGACCCTGTCATCTTCCTCCTCCGCATCGGATTGACGGGGGAACCTTTCTACGGCTAAATCCAATAAATCTCCAAGTCCAAGCATATTGGCGGCGGAAATGGCGATGGGATCCCCCAATCCCAACTCATAGAAATCATAAAAGCTATCCGGAAGCACAGCCGTATCAACTTTGTTGACGACCAGAATCACTTCTCTTCCCGTGCGCATAAGCATAGAGGCGACTTCTCTGTCGGAAGAAGTAAGTCCGTCCTTCCCGTCCACTAAAAACAATATAACATCGGCCGTTTCCATGGCTATCTCGGCTTGTTCGCGCATTTGTGAAAGTATAATATCTTCGCTGTCCGGCTCAATTCCGCCGGTGTCCACCATGATAAAACTTATTCCCCGCCACTCGGCTTCACCATAGATACGATCTCTGGTAACACCCGGAGAGTCCTCTACTATGGATATTCGCTTGCCCAAAACCTTGTTGAAAAACGTTGATTTGCCCACGTTGGGCCTTCCAACTACCGCGACTATCGGCTTGCTCATTT
>CAYYHH010000272.1:0-3287 GCA_964471645.1 uncultured Oscillospiraceae bacterium | reverse complement strand
AAATTCATAGGGGTAGGTGAAGGTATGGAAGATCTGGAGCCTTTTGACGCTGCGGATTTTGCCGAAAGTCTTTTTCGATAACAGGATAGTATTAAGTGTTGGGGGTCTGCCAACGGGAGGTATGAAGCCATGAAAAGCGTTTTTTATTACACTACGGACATCGGCGGCATCGGCATTGCTGAAAACGGCAGCGGGATCACCGACATTTTTTTCGATAAAAATGATGACCCCGTTGATCTGTCACAGATGAAGCTCAACGAAACACCTTTGATCATGGAGGCAGGCCGGCAGCTGGACGAGTATTTCAGAGGGTTGCGAAAAGCCTTTGAACTGCCCTTGGAAGCCAAGGGGACTCCGTTTCAAAAAGCGGCGTGGGAAGCTTTGCTTACCATTCCTTACGGGGAGACGAGAAGCTATAAGCAGATGGCCGAGCAAGTGGGATCCGCCAAGGCTTACAGGGCCGTCGGAATGGCCAACAATCGGAACCCGATCGCCATTGTGATCCCATGCCACCGCGTCATCGGGGCAAACGGCAAACTGGTGGGCTATGGTGGAGGACTACATATAAAAGAACACTTGCTGGCGTTGGAAAGGCAGTACAGATAAGGGATCTGATCACTCGCAGAGGAGGATCTTATGAAAAAAAAGGTTTGTATTATCTATACCGGCGGAACCATAGGCATGGTGAAAACAAAGAGCGGGTATGCACCCGACAAGATGGTAATCCACGGAGCCCTGAAAGAGATAGCGGGAATGGACACTGCGGAGTTGCCCGCTTTCGATCTGATTGAATATGACCCCCTGCTGGATTCTTCCAATATTTCTCTGCCGGAATGGATAAAAATCGCCGGGGATATAGAAACAAATTACGAAGAGTACGATGGTTTTGTAATACTCCATGGCACAGACACAATGGCCTACACAGCCTCTGCGCTTTCATTTATGCTCGAAGGGCTTACCAAGCCTGTTATACTTACCGGTTCGCAAATACCTCTGTGCGAAATGAGAAACGATGCCAGGGACAATCTGATCACTGCCTTGATTTTGGCGGGCAATTATCCGGTCCCGGAAGTTTGTCTGTATTTCGGGGGATTTTTATTCAGGGGCAATCGGGCCACAAAGACCAGCTCCGATGATCTGCTTGCCTTCGATTCACCCAACTATCCGCCTTTAGCCGAAGCCGGCGTCAGGATAGTTGTGGGCGAAAAAATGATCAGAGAACCGGGAGATGGTTTAAAGCTGGCCGCATTCGGGCAACATCAAATTGCGGTTTTGAAGATTTTCCCCGGAATACAGTTTGAAGTTTTTGAAAACATCATGACGGAAAACTTAAAGGGAATAGTAATAGAAGCCTTTGGCGCCGGCAATATACCCGACAGCCGGGGCACGATGCAGAAGCTTCTTGACAGGGCAAAACGAAACGGAACTGTCATTGTGGTGTGTACCCAGTGTCTCAAAGGATCGGCGATCATAGGTGAGTATGAAGTCAGCGAAGAACTGGCCAGGGCGGGAGCCGTGAGCGGTTATGATATGACGGTCGAGGCTGCAGTCGCCAAACTTTACTACCTGCTGAGCAAAGGCTATCCTGTAGATATGGTAAAGAAGCTGATGGAGGAGAACCTGCGGGGAGAATTGACCGAATATCATGGCTGAACGGATTTGGGGGTAAAAGAATTTTTACGGCCAAAAGGATCGAGGTGAAAGATGTATGAGCACTGTTAAAATAAGTGATTTCGAGAGGGTCTTTAAAGATTACAAACCGGGCCCGCTGGGATATTACAGGTATTACTCCGTGCTGGTGCCGCTGGTTGAACAGAACGGAGAACTCCATATTTTATATGAAGTCAGAGCTGAAACCCTGAGGACGCAGCCGGGACAGGTGTCCTTTCCCGGGGGAAGGATAGAAGAAGGTGAAACTCCCGAAGAATGTGCCATCAGAGAGGCCTGCGAAGAATTGTGTTTAAAACCCTCCGATATAAGGGTAATATCAGCTTTGGATTATCTGCATACATACAGCAATTTTACAATGTATCCGTTCCTGGGCGTCATAGATTACGATGCTTGCATAAGCGTAACGGCCAGCAGGGACGAGGTAAAGGAAATATTTTTCGTGCCCCTTTCGTACTTGATGGAGACAGAACCTCTGGTGTACAATTCGGATGTTTATCCGAAGATACCCGACAATTTCCCTTATGAGAAAATCAATGAAAGAAACGGTTACAACTGGAGAAAAGGCACTACATCAATACCCATATATCAATATAAAAATTATGCGATATGGGGGATGACGGCACTTATTACACAAGATCTCATAAATAAAATGAAACAAAACAAAAAGGTATAACGTTGGATAGGTAGTTTAGAATCATGGCAAAAAAGGTAATGATAGCAATGAGCGGCGGTGTGGACAGCACAGTGGCCGCAGTATTATTAAAAGAACAGGGTTACGAAGTTTGCGGAGTTACATTAAAACTCTTCGACAATGAAGATCTGGCAATCGACGATGCGGCACGCACCTGCTGTTCGCTTTCCGACGTGGAGGATGCACAGCTTGTGGCCCATCGCCTGGGTTTTCGCCATTACATTTTCAATTTTGCTTATCATTTTAAAATAGATGTTATGGAGCGATTTTCGGAAGCTTACAGCAAAGGCATGACTCCGAACCCATGCATAGATTGCAATCGCTACATCAAATTCGGCAAACTGTTGGAAAGGGCCTTGCTATTAGGTAATGATTACATTGCCACGGGCCATTATGCCGCAGTGGAATACGATGAAACAGCGGGAAGATATCTGCTTAAAAAGGCGAAGGACACAACAAAAGATCAAACCTATTTTCTCTACTCCCTCAAGCAGCACGAGCTGGCAAGGACTTTGTTTCCCCTGGGGAATATGGACAAGCGCCAAGTCAGAGAATATGCCGAAAAAAGGAGTCTGATCAACGCAAGAAAACCGGACAGTCAGGATATCTGCTTCGTCAGGGATAACAATTATGCTGAGTTTTTAACAGGTGCCATGGGAGTTGAATCTGCACCCGGGAATTTTGTCGATAACGGCGGAAATGTTATCGGCAGACACAAAGGCCTGATTCACTACACCCTTGGCCAGCGAAGAGGGCTGAATATCAGCTTTGGCCGGCGCAAATACGTTACGCGGATAGATGACAAGAGCAATACGGTCACGTTGGGCGAGAAAGAAGATCTGTACAGCCAAAGTCTGACGGCGGCAGATGTGAATTTGATATCCATCGACAGACTGGAAGGGCCTATGAATGTTACGGCCAAAAC
>CAYYHH010000271.1:0-3305 GCA_964471645.1 uncultured Oscillospiraceae bacterium | reverse complement strand
CGCTTAATACGCTGAATAAGTCGAATAAACCATCTCCTTATTTAAAATAGAAAATGGTTTATAAATCTTCAGGTAATAATCCAATAGACAAAAAATCATAAGCTATGGTTTATGACCATAATCCAAAGGCAGCAGTCATTAAAGAGATGGTTTATAAATTACAAGAAAATAAACCATTCCACAAATATAAAATGTAAATGGTTTATAACCTAGATTCTCGCTCTAACATGACGAGGTAGGAACATCCACGCCAAGCGCATCATAAATCTCTGCCTGCCTGCCTAAAATCTCGCCAATCCGCAAAGAATGTCCTGCGTTTTCGAAACATTCAATTACATCAAGTTTATCAAGCAACTGATGGAATGTATAACTTTTATATAAATCTGACGCTTTCATCTTCTGATGCAAATGAGATATCAGAATCAATGCTATAAATTCGGCGAAGATTTTACCATCAAGACTCTTTTCAGATGAAACAAGAAGCCGCCTCATGTTAAGCCGTTCCTTGATGTTGCCAAATGCTTTCTCAACCACATCCTTCATCCGGTAGAGATGTAAGGCGGTAATAGCATCCATTTTTTCGTTTGTGATCAGTGCAAAGTAACCAAAATAACGGCGTGCTTCTTTGATTGCTTCCTCTTTGTAATTAACTTGCCGGCCTCTTTTTGGAGTGCTTTTCACTTCAAAGAACTGTTCATAGGCCGCTTTATGGCTTTCCACCAGCTTTCCTTCCAGCAATTCTTTGCGTAGGGTGACAATCCTTTTATCAAAAGCCTGCTCTTCATCAGCGCCTTTTTCGATGCTGTAATAATAATGGATGTAAATCCGGCGTTTATCCGTGAGGACATCTCCTTTGTAAGGACGTTCCCGGGAATAGTCCCATTCGGTCATCACAGTGTAACCGTAGGTGTTAATCCCTTCATCGAAGTTGCTAACCATACGGATATCATCATATACTTCATTAAGGTTTCTTTTGATAAACCGGAGCGAAATCTTTACGCTGATAAGGAACTTTACATGTTTCTGATATAGGCCATTGATATTCTGTTCGGAGTAAAAACCCCGATCCATAACAAACTTTGTTTTACCAAAACCAAGGATATCAAGATCCTCAAGCAGATGTTTTACTGTTTTAACATCGGGTATATTCCCTGCAAGTTTGCGGTAATAAAAGGGCAATCCTGACCCTTCACCAAAAACGAGCAGAAGATTCAGCTGTGGCAATTTATCATCATCTTTATTCTTTCCATACTGAACCTGAGCCAAGGTTTCTGAGTAACTGGAGATGCTCGTACTGTCATAAGCCCAGTATTCATCTTCCATACGGCGTCTGCCCTGTAGCCGGAAGAACTTTTGAATCTGTTCCTCTGTAATGGATGCGAAGAGCTCGCTACTTCTTGGTGAAATAATATCTTCACCATAAGGATGCTTATGGGTAAGATGCCATTTCTCGAACCGATACAGTGGATTGTTATCCTCGAGAATGAGGAAGAACGCAATGGACAGCAGCTGTTTATAGTGATCCGGAAAACAGGAACGAAGATCGATAGTAAGACCGAGATTAGCTGCAAAGGTTTCCAGCAGGTACGTAGCGCCATAGTAAAGATGTCTGCTTTCTGTATAAGCAGTTGGTCCGGGTTTTACAGCTGTTGGAACAGGAACCTCTTTTTTTCTGGATCGTCCTCTGGTTGGAACAATATTTCCCGTATCCGGATCAATCTTACCAATACAGCTTCGTTTTGCCCGGGATTGTTGCTTTTCCTTATCCCAATAATAAGTGGTTTCATAGGCATATGTAATTCCGGTTCTTTTATCGGTTTGGGTTATGATTGACATATTCCACCTCGTCATGTTTATATCTGAATTATAAAACATGACGAGGTAATAGTCAAGTGTAAAGTGGAAATAAATGCAGTCAGATCAATAACACCGAGGATTTATGACGAGACGTTCATCGTCACGTTTTTGAGAATTTAGGATGAAAGGGAGTCTTGATTCCATATGACCTGTTGTATGCCTGTATACCTTAAGGGCGTATATGAATGTGCCAATAGTGTCTGAAGGTTAAAAAGGAGAAAATCATGAAAGATCAACAAGTATTTTATTCCTACAAAAATAACAGCAGCCTTCTTGAAGCCATTAAGGAAAAGGGAGGTAAGAGGGTTCTCCTGGTAAATGGCGGCTCCCTCAAAGTTTTGAAAATTGATAGTTTTGTAAGCTCCTTGGAGGCTGATTCGGATATAGAAGTGATTTACTTCAGTGATTTTGGGCCAAACCCTACTTACGATAGTGTTATTAAAGGGGTAGATTTGTGGCACAGACACGGATGCAATCTTATACTTGCAGTGGGAGGCGGCAGTGCCATGGATGTGGCAAAATGTATCAAACTGTTTTCCAATATGAGGCCAGGTTCCAATTATATAGAAGAGACGATAGTACCTTCCGAAACTCCCTTTTATGCAGTTCCAACTACAGCTGGTTCTGGGAGTGAGGCAACTAGATATGCAATTATTTATGTTGATGGAGAAAAAATAACCATAACTGACGATAGCTGCTTGCCCGATTGCATTTTTTTTAATCCAAGCGTATTAGATACGCTGCCTTATTATCAAAAATGTTCCACAATGATAGACGCACTGTGCCATGCTATTGAATCATATTGGTCGGTTGATTCAACAGAGCAGAGCAGAAGCTATGCTATAAAGGCAATCATGATGGTAATGGCCAATAGAGAAAAATACATGAACAATGACTATGACTGTCATTGTAAGATGTTTGAGGCAGCAAACATAGCAGGCAAGGCTATAAATATTACAAGGACTACTGTTGCACATGCCATGTGCTATAAGATTACTTCCCTTTATGGTCTTGCCCACGGACATGCAACCGCAATTTGCCTTGGCCCTCTTTGGAGCTATATGATTGACAACATAGAAAAATATACGGACCCAAGAGGGGTCGATCATCTACGAATGATATTTCAAGATTTGGCATATGCAATGGGGGTGGAAACACCTATGGAATCCGTCGAAAAGTTTGAAGAGATGTTAGAGGAATATGGCCTTGGAAAGCCCCTTATGAGGGATTCTGAAGAGCTTGATCTTATGGTTGGATCCGTTAATCTTGATAGAATTGAAAATACACCGGTAGAGATAAATATGGATGATTTGCGTAACCTTTATAGAAAAAGTGTCTTATGCCAGGAGCCTTAGCCTAGGGTATTATTTGATGAATATATAGCTTTATCAAAACAGGGGGGGCGCTAATCGCCCCCCTGTTACACCTTACGTACGTCAAAGCCTCAA
>CAYYHH010000270.1:1799-3309 GCA_964471645.1 uncultured Oscillospiraceae bacterium | reverse complement strand
GGTCAGAAATGAGAACCTTGCGGGCAAAATCGCCTCAAAAGAAGAAGAAAAAACCAACTCCGTCGCCGTGGCCAAGGATCTGGAAAGCAAATGCCGGGAGATGGAAAGCAGCTTCTTTGACCTTCAGATGGATAATATAAGATTGAAAGGTGAGTTGGACCGACTTAAAAAAGAAATAGAATCGGCTGAACACAGAAATGAACGATAAGACTTACAGAGTACTGGAATACGATAAAATCAAAGATCTTCTGGGACGTGAAGCGGCTTCCTCAATGACCAAAAAAATCATAGAGAAGCTTATGCCGTCCAAAGACGAATATGAGATCCGGGAGAGAATGGCGGAAACTACAGAGGCTGTTTCCGTCATTATGCACAAAGGTGCACTGCCGCTTGGGGGGTTCTACGATATCGGTCCCTGGGTGAGCCTTGCCCAAAAAGGCGGCACCCTCACTATGAAGCAACTTCTGGAAGTGCTATATAACCTTCAGGCGGCTCACCATGCCGCTTTATTTCTGAAAAGCGATCTGCCTCCGCTGGAACGGATAGACCAGCTGTCTGCGATCATCAGCCTGCAAAAAGAACTGGCCGCTGAAATCGACCGCTGCATTGTATCCGAAGATGAAATGGCCGACGGAGCAAGCTCCGAGCTCAAAAGCATACGGAGAAGGATAGGGCTGCAAAACGAAACCATCAGAAACAAGATGAACAGCATCCTGACCTCCGCCGACAATAAAAGCTTTCTGCAGGATTCAATTGTTACGATGAGGCAGGGAAGGTACGTGATCCCGGTAAAACAGGAGCACAGGGGTCGTTTTTCAGGCATCGTCCACGATCAATCTTCTACGGGGGCCACACTGTTTATCGAGCCCCAGGCGATAGTCAACATGAACAACGAGCTTCGGGAACTGGAACTGGCCGAAAAAAACGAAGTATATCGAATCCTGACGGCCCTTTCCGGGGAAATCGGTCAGGTCGGAGAAGAAATAAAGAACAACCAGAGAATACTGGTGGATCTGGATTTTATGTTCGCAAAGGCAAAGCTCTCTGCCGGAATGAAAGCCGTTGCCCCAAAGATCGATCCTCAAGGGATACTGAATATACGGGAAGGCAGGCATCCACTTATAGACAGCAAAAAAGTGGTTCCCATTTCAATAATCCTGGGAAAGGATTTCGACACTCTGGTGATCACCGGACCCAATACAGGGGGCAAGACCGTCACCCTCAAGACCGTGGGGCTTTTCGTGCTTATGGCCCACTCGGGGCTGCACTTGCCGGCGGCAGAGGGAACTGCCATTCCGATTTTTCAAAAGGTGTTTGCCGACATAGGCGATGAGCAGAGCATCGAACAGAGCCTTTCTACGTTTTCCTCCCACATGAGAAATATCGTAGACATTGTAAAAGAAGCCGATGATTCAACACTGGTGCTGCTGGACGAATTGGGAGCCGGTACGGATCCTACGGAAGGGGCTGCCCTGGGAATCACAATATTGAACGAGCTTTACGGAAAAGG
>CAYYHH010000270.1:0-1789 GCA_964471645.1 uncultured Oscillospiraceae bacterium | reverse complement strand
CCCATTATACGGAATTAAAAAAGTATGCCATAGCGACGGCGGGTGTGCAAAACGCATCCATGGAGTTCGATGTGGAGACTCTGTCGCCGACTTACCGGCTGACCATAGGGACGCCGGGCAGATCCAACGCCTTTGAAATTTCCGCAAAACTGGGGCTGCCGCCCCATCTCATCGATTACGCCAGGGGATTGCTGGACAGGGACGACATCGCCTTCGAAGATGTGATAACGGCCATCGAAAAGGATAGGATATCGGCGGAGAACGAACGGGATGAGGCCATGTTGCTCCGTATCCGGATGAACAGGCAGAAGGAAGAGCTGGAAAAGCAGCAGCAGAAATTCTCAGAACAAAAAGAAAAAATGCTTGCCAGGGCCAGAGAAGAAGCCAGGGATCTGGTGCAAGAGACAAAGGAAATGGCGGATCTGATAATACGGGAACTGCGGGAGCTTGAAAAGCAAGGCGACCCATCGCTGATAAACAGAAATCAGGAGGCTCTCAGGCGGGAGATCCGGGAGCTGCAGGAAAAACACCGGGAAAAAATCGACGTTAAGCAAAACATCAAGCCGGCCCGCCCCGATGAATTGAAAATCGGTGATATGGTCAGGGTGATCTCATTAGATCAAAAAGGGGAGTTGATCTCCCTGCCCGATGAAAGAAACGAAGTCCAGGTCCAGATCGGCCTGATGAAAATAAATGTTAATATCAATCAGGTAGCCAAAGTGGAGACCGGTAAAAAATCCAAGAAACCCCCGGGCTACAAACACGGGAATCTTTATCAGAGCAAAGTGTTGTCCGTTGCCCAGAGCATCAACGTGGTAGGCAAAGTGCTGGACGATGCAATCATGGATGTTGATAAATATCTGGATGATGCTTTTATGGGGGGACTCAAGGAAGTCACCGTGATCCACGGAAGGGGCGCGGGTATTCTTCGGGAGGGGCTGGCCGCCATGTTCAAGACACATAAACATGTGGAAAAAGCCAGGCGAGGCAACTATAATGAGGGAGGGGACGGCGTAACTATCGTGACCCTGAAATAATAAAACGGTAATTTCTGAGGAGGAATGTTGAATGATAAATTTTAAAGAACAGATCGGGGCCCTATTGGCAAATCATATCGAGGGGCTCACAGCGGAAGAAATATCGGGGATGATAGAAATGCCGGCAGACAAAAAACTCGGCGATTACGCTTTCCCTTGTTTTCGTTTGGCCAAGGTCATGAGGAAGTCACCGGCTGTAATAGCAAAGGAACTGTCGGAAAAGCTTGCCGACGCGGAAATCTTCGAGTCGGTTGAAAGCGTCAATGCCTACGTAAATATGTTCATGAGCAGGAAGGTTTTCATAAAGGAAGTTTTGTCTGAAGTAGCAGAATCCGGTGAAAAATACGGCGGCAGCGATATGGGACAAAACAAAAAGGTGTTGGTGGAGTACTCTTCTCCCAACATTGCAAAACCATTCCACATAGGTCATATCAGGAGCACCGTAATAGGCAATTCCATCTACAAGCTGTATGATTTTCTCGGCTATGATACCGTGAGAATCAACCACCTGGGAGATTACGGCACCCAGTTCGGGAAAATGATAGTTTCCTATCGCCGCTGGGGCAACAAAGAAGATGTAGTGAAATCTCCTATACAGACATTGCTGGGCTATTATGTAAAATTTCACGAGGAGTCGGAAAAAGATCCGTCCCTCGAGGATGAAGCCAGATCGACCTTTACACGCCTTGAGAACGGTGAGGAAGAGGAAACTGCCCTCTGGAAGTGGTTCAGAGATGAAAGCCTCAGAGAAT
>CAYYHH010000269.1:0-3313 GCA_964471645.1 uncultured Oscillospiraceae bacterium | reverse complement strand
GAAAAGGAAATAAAACTGGTCAGCGGATTGGTTACAGGGGAAGACGGGAGAAGGATCATAGGCATAACTTCAAGGTTGGAGCACTCGTTCTTCAAATCCATAAAAGCAGGGATAGTCAGCACAGGAGAGTGGACTGCCGAAATGTATAATTACCTGAAACAGCTTTTTACGGGAAAAGGCTCTGTCAATGATCTGGTAGGCCCGGTAGGTATTGTGAGCATAATCAATGATCAGGCAAAGATGGGAATATTCTATATTATCAATTTGACCGCTCTTATAAGCCTGAATCTGGCTATAGTCAATATGCTTCCATTTCCTGCACTGGATGGCGGAAGGCTCCTGTTCCTTGTAATTCGCGGGCTTACGGGGAAAAGGATAACAGATTCGATAGAAGCTAAGATACACTTCGCAGGTCTCATGTTGCTTTTTGCCTTAATGATTTATCTTGTTATCCAGGATGTTGATCGTTTTATACTGAATTGATAAAGGGATCGGGTTGTGGTTTCTCAAATTATAATATGAGGGATAATTACACCTGTTGCCCGAAAATGAGCCGACGGGACAAATACAATGATAGAGAGAACAACTAAACAAATCAGGGTAGGGGATGTACTTATCGGCGGCAAAGCACCCGTATCCATACAGTCTATGACCAACACCAAGACAGGTGATATTAAAGCCACTGTAGAACAAATCGCCGCGCTCGCCGATGCCGGCTGCCAGATCATAAGATGCGCTGTGCCTGATATGGAGGCGGCTGAAGCCTTGAAAAGCATACGTGCCGCAATCAGATTACCACTGGTGGCAGACATACATTTCGACTATAGACTGGCTCTGCGATCTATAGAAAACGGCGCGGATAAAATAAGGATCAATCCGGGAAATATCGGCGGCTCCGACAGAGTGAAAATGGTTTTGAAGGCGGCAAAAGAAAGAGGAGTACCCATTCGGATAGGGGTAAATTCGGGATCCCTGGAGGGACGGCTCCTTCAAAAGCACGGGGGGGTCACCGCGGGCGCATTAGCCGAAAGCGCTATGGATATGGTCCGTTTTGTTGAAAACATGGATTTCAATGAAATTGTAGTATCGCTAAAAGCCTCTGATGTTAAACTGAATTACGATGCCCATTTGGCTGTGGCCGACAGGCTCAATTATCCATTGCATATAGGCATAACAGAATCCGGTACGGTAAATACGGGCAAGCTGAAATCCGCTGCAGGGATCGGTGCATTGCTTCTGGCGGGCATTGGGGATACTATGCGGGTATCGTTGACGGGGAATCCCGTTGAGGAGGTCATTTTTGCGAAGGAGCTTCTGCAAGCAGTGGGGCTCAGAAAGGGCGGGGTTGAATTGATATCCTGTCCGACCTGCGGTAGGACAAGTGTGGATCTGGTTCGTTTAGCTTCGGCGGTAGAGGAGAGGATTAAACCCTACAAGGAAATGACCTTCAGCGATAACCGATCAATCAGGATCGCCGTTATGGGCTGCGAGGTCAATGGGCCCGGTGAAGCCTCACAGGCTGATCTTGGGATTGCATTTGGAAAGGGCAGGGGCATATTGTTTAAAAAAGGGATTTCGGTGGGATCCTATTCTGTGGAGGAGGCTATGGATCGGCTTATCAAATTATTAGATGAAGAGATCTACCCATGAAACTTTGCTCTTTGGAATGTCAAAGATCTTCGTTTCATCACATGAGAATAGCTCAAAATCCTTCAATGCTATCGATGCAAATCTCCCGATACTGTTCTTATTTGACGGGATACTGATCCGGGTGTGAATTCAGCATCGGAATCTTTGCACCGGAGGCATAAATACGTGGAATCTTAAGTTGTTTCATGGTACAATAGTTTCGTGGAAAGGGGCCTGAATGGGATGGAGTTGTTTGGATATATGGTAAACGGTGCGCTTGTGTGGATTGCCTTGGCTGTGTTGTTTGCAGCGATCGAGGCAGTTACGATGGGGCTCAATACTATATGGTTTACAATCGGGGCCGTTGTTGCCGCCGTTGTTTCCATCGCGGGAGGCTCGCTTTTACCGCAAATAATCACATTTTTAGCCGTGTCGGCGCTTCTATTATATTTTACCCGCCCATTGGCGGTAAAAAAGCTCAAGATAGGTATGGAAAAGACCAATGTTGAGTCCCTGCCGGGACAGACGGCTCTGGTGGTAAAGGAGATCGCCCCTTACAATACGGGGCAGGCAAAGGTTCAGGGGCAAATTTGGACCGCGATTTCCGAGCAGCCACAAGGCAGATTTGCAGAGGGTGACACCGTCCGCATAATAAGGGTAGAAGGGGTCAAACTGGTAGTAAGATCGCTGGAAGAAAATTAATCAACGGGAGGTTATCTTATGGATGCGATTTTGACGATATTTCCGATTTTGTTGTTGATAATCATCGCCATTGTTCTGATTGCGACGAATATCCGAATTGTGCCTCAGGCCAATGCTTATGTAATTGAACGCCTGGGTGCTTATAATGGGACTTGGCAGGTAGGCCTCCATATAAAAATCCCACTGATCGATAAAATAGCGCGGAAGGTTTCTTTGAAGGAACACGTTATAGACTTCCCGCCACAGCCGGTCATTACGAAAGATAATGTAACCATGGAAATCGATACGGTCATATACTTTCAGATAACAGACCCAAAGCTCTACGCTTACGGAGTTGCCAATCCGATGGCCGCAATTGAAAACCTGACCGCAACAACCCTCAGGAATATAATAGGAGACCTGGAGCTGGATCAGACACTCACAAGCAGGGAGCATATCAACACAAAGATCAGAATAATTCTGGATGAGGCGACGGATCCCTGGGGCATAAAAATCAACAGGGTTGAGGTGAAAAACATCATTCCTCCAAAAGATATTCAAACGGCAATGGAAAAGCAAATGAGAGCGGAACGTGAGCGAAGGGAAGCTATTCTCAGAGCCGAAGGCGAAAAAAAGTCGGCTGTACTCATTGCGGAAGGTAAAAAAGAAGCAGTCATACTGGAGGCGGAGGCCGAAAAAGAAGCGGCAATACGTACTGCCGAAGGCGAATCTACAGCGATACGCATGGTACAACAGGCAAATGCAGACAGTATCCGCATGCTTGTAGAATCGGGACCTACAAAGGAGATAATTGCTATAAAAAGCTTAGAATCCTTTATGAAGGCAGCAGACGGTCAGGCAACGAAAATAATAATACCGTCAGAAATAGCTAGTTTAGCCGGATTGGCCACATCTTTAAAAGAGTTTATGAAGGAAGATGGGGACGACAACTGAAGCTGAGGGATAATAGGTTTGAAAGCATTACTTGAAAGCAGCATTAACT
>CAYYHH010000268.1:0-3314 GCA_964471645.1 uncultured Oscillospiraceae bacterium | reverse complement strand
ATGCATTTTCTTATTATTTAGTGTACTCCGTGCCGAAGTGATTTCCGGGCAGGATCTTTTGCGTGGGATTTAGCCCGAATACGCCATTGATTATAACAAAAAATCACAATAAAGCATATAGCTTATGATTATTTTTAACGGCACATGATCCCTGAGTGATTCCTGCGGCCAAACATCAAGCGCTGTCGCTACGTCAGTTTGTTTGATATATCAATGAATGGGTTTCAAAGGAAGGCGGGTGTCAAAGCACGAGCAAATCCGGGTGCGGATCATGCGCCCTGATCAGATTGGGTGTAAAAAGTAGCGTTTTTGATATTTTTGATATAATGGTATAATGACTTGATGATTTGATTATTTAATGATTTTATGACTTAATGATTTGATGACTTAATCATTTAATGATTTAATGATTTAATGATTTGATGATATATGGCTTAACAACAATTGTTGCTGACAGGCGACAGGAGGCAAAAATGAAGTGGACAGAAGAACAAAGGCAGGCCATTGAAATAAGGGATATGAGCATACTTGTCTCAGCTGCAGCAGGATCCGGGAAAACAGCGGTTTTGGTGGAGCGCATTAAACAGTTGATCCTGCAGGAAAATCTTTCTTTGGACGAGCTTCTGGTTGTAACCTTTACAAATGCGGCGGCTTCTGAGATGAGGGAGAAAATAGTCGCGGCCATACCAGAACAGATGGATCAAATTCACAAGTCCCACATAAGCACATTTCATTCGTATGCGCTGGAGGTTATTCGCCGATATTTTCATATGACAGATATAGATCCGGGCTTTAAGATATGTGATGATGCGCAGAGAATATTGCTTCAAAATGAGGCAATGGAAAAGCTGTTTCAGCATCGCTTTGAAAAACAAGATCCGAAATTTCTAGAATTCATCAGGCTTTATGGGGGCAGCAAAAATGAAGATGCTGTGAAGGGCATGATTTTAGAGTTATATGATTTCATACAAAGCCTCCCCGACCCGTATTCATGGCTTGAATTGAAAGCGGAAATGCTTTCGGTTGATTGTGACGATTTTAAATCAGGACCTTTGTTCAAAGAACTTTTGTTGAATATAAAGGAAGGGCTGGCCTCTGTGACCTTTGAGTTGAAAAGGGTCTCAGAGATAGTCAGCGATCACGGTCTAGACAGACTTACAGCCAAAGCCGAGGCGGATCTGAGAATGACAGAGAAGATATGGCGTGACTTTACGGAGGATTATGATAAAGGCTTTGAGTCGCTTTCCGGTGCCGCTTTCCAAAGGTTTACCGCAACGAAAGAAGAGAAAACGGTCTATGAAGAAATTAAAGATGAAATCAAGCTGATCCGGGATGAATCAAAGGACGCACTTAAAAAGCTCGCGGCCATGTATTGTGCCAAACCTTTGGCCGAATATATTTCGGAAATAAACGACACATTCCAAAGCGCTTTGACCCTTAAGGACCTGGTGTCGGAATTTAACAACTATTACAGTGAAGCAAAAAGGAAGAAGAATCTATTGGACTTTTCGGATATTGAGCATTATGCACTCGCAATTCTATCGGAAGAAGCAGCGTCTTCAGAATATAGGAATAAATTCAAATATATATTCGTCGATGAATATCAAGACAGCAATTTGGTGCAGGAAGCTCTGATTGAAAAAATACGGCGGGACGGCAACGTCTTTATGGTGGGCGATGTAAAACAGAGTATCTATAAATTCCGTCTGGCTGAACCGGAAATATTTATAAATAAATATGAAAGGTTTAGAAACGGTGAGGATCCGCATGGGATGAAACTGGATCTCAACCGGAATTTCCGAAGCAAAGAACCTGTTATTCAAGCGGTAAATCATTTGTTTTCGCGCATAATGAACAAAAGAAGTTCGGGAATCGAATACGACGATTCGGCTGCCTTATACAAAGGTATCGATTACTCGGGTGATACGGAGCATAAGGTTGAATTTCACTTAGTAGACGATAAAATAATCGACGATTCAGATTTAGATGATGAGATAAAAGCCATGAAGAAGGCGGAGATAGAGGCCTTAACTGCGGCGGCCATTATAAAAGAAGCAAGGGGAGCACCTTATTATAACGTCAAGAAAAATGAAGAGCGGAAACTTGAGTACAAGGATATGGTTATACTGCTGAGAAGCGCTTCGGGAATAGCTGACATATATTGCGAGGCATTTGAACATGAGGGCATTCCCGTATATATCGATACGGGCGATGGATATTTTGACACGATGGAGGTGTCGGTTTTCATGAACCTGTTGAAAGTTATCGATAACAGAAAACAGGATATTCCTTTCATCAGTATATTAAGGTCGGCAATTTTCGGTTTCACGATTGATGAATTGGCAATAATTCGAAGCGAATGCAAAACAGGATCATATTTCGATGCATTCAGCCATTATATAAATGAAGGTCACAATGAGTTTATAAAAGAAAAATGCAAAAGGGCCGTGAATGATCTTGAACGATGGAGAAAACAATCGAGGCTGTTGCCTCTGTCGGAATACATATGGAAGCTGATCAGGGAAACGGGTTATTATACATATGTCGGGGCTCTCTCCGGGGGTACTCAACGTCAGGCCAATCTTCGTGCACTGTCTGAGAAGGCGGGGCAATATGAAACCGGTTCGGGCAAGGGGCTATTCGGTTTCATTAATTATATAGAAGCCATTATAAAAAAGAAGATTGCGGTGGCACCTGTTAAACTGTTGGGTGAAAATGACGACGTAGTGAGAATAATGACTGTACATAAGAGCAAGGGGCTTGAGTTTCCCATGGTCCTGCTGGGCGGCCTTGGAAGGTCATTTCATAGAGAATCCGGCGGCGCGCTGAGCCTCCATAAAGAACTGGGGATTGCCCTCAGGCAAATAGAAAAAGACAGGCGGTATTATAGAAATACCCTTCTTCAAAATATTATCGGTGCAAGGGTGAGCTGGGAGGCCATGGCAGAAGAAATACGCATACTTTACGTGGCTTTGACCAGGGCCATGGACAAGCTGGTGTTACTGGGTTATGCGGCGGATGTGGAAAAGGCGGTCAATAAGGCGGCCGCCAAGGACGTCAGCAACATTGTGAACGGGAGGTCCTACCTGGATTTCTTACTGCCGGGCTTTAGAGACAATCAGGAAATAAGTTTTCATATCCATAACAGGCAAAGTATGGGACTGAAAAGGGCGGAACAGAGAGGCATAAAGGAAAGGCTTTGGCATGAAATGGAGAATGGCTTTTCGGAGGATGCGGAGGTCAGAAGTGCTGTCAGACAACGCCTCGATTGGGAATACGGATATTTGGGGGCCCTTTCCAGCAAATCAAAGTAT
>CAYYHH010000267.1:1880-3325 GCA_964471645.1 uncultured Oscillospiraceae bacterium | reverse complement strand
CTGCATCCGGCATTTCTGAAGAATGAAATTTGGGATATTATCGATCGCCGCAGCAATGACGAGCCGAGAATTCATTCTGTATATAGAAATAGGGAGGAATATGGTGTATAATAACTTACCTTGAATCATTTTGACAATGAGCAAATTGCGAGGTGCAAAATCTTTTTGCTGCAGTTTGAGCAATGTGTGAGCGGTAGTGATTTATGACAATGTGTGAGCTGTATCCATCATCTGAATCATGCTATTTAATTATGTATTATGCAATAATGAACGGATACTTGAATATACTCAAATTAAGGGGTAGGCTCAGGCAGGGATATCGGCCGATGTAAAAACATTTAAGAAGGGGAGATCATCATGAAAAAAATCGTAACCATAGAGATGGAAAATGGGGGTATGATGAAAGCTGAGCTTTATCCCGATGCGGCACCTTTGACCGTTGCAAACTTTATAGAACTTGCTGAGAAAGGCTTCTACGACGGACTGTGTTTTCACAGGGTAATACCGGGATTTATGATCCAGGGCGGTTGCCCGGAAGGCACCGGAACCGGTGGGCCCGGACACACTATCAAGGGGGAATTCCCGGCCAATGGATGTCCCAATGACGTATCCCATACCAGGGGAGTGCTTTCTATGGCCAGAGCCATGAACCCCAACTCGGCAGGATCGCAGTTTTTTGTCATGGTTGCCGACGCGCCCCATCTGGACGGACAATATGCCGCCTTCGGGAAAGTTTTTGAAGGTCTGGAAGTAGCCGACGAAATCGTCGGTTCAAAGAGGGACGCAAGGGATAAACCGTTGTCGGATCAAATAATGAAAAAAGTTACCGTTGCCGAACTGTAAGCAATATGCCGCATGCCGCATACTCATACCGCATGCCAGGTGATTAATAATATTTTTTGCATTGACTTTGCTGTAACATTGCTGTAATATTTCAATATAGTATTATTACATGAAGGCAAGTCAATTTCACGAAAGTCGAAAAGGCCCTGTCATTATGGGCGCTTTGAGAGGTAGCTATGAACAGTAAATTTTCGGACAAGATAACAAAAATTCTAGCCGATACAAAGCAGAAAATCACAACATTTCCGGCACAAATCAAAATTAAAACAAAAAATCCGGAGAAAGAATAACTGATTTCAGGATCGATAAGTTGAGCAGGCTCAGCAAAAGAACAATCGTCGGTATAGGGGCTGCGACCCTGGCGGCGATCGTGATTTGCGGAGCTTTTATATTTACGGATAATGGGGAACCCGGTAATCTTCAACTTGCCGGTGTGCTGATTGAAGAAGAACAGGAAGAACCCACAACCGTTTATTACGCTATAAATATTGACAGTGTACCTGTCGCGGCACTGGCCACCGAAGAAGGTGCCCAAGCCGTACTGGACGGGGTAATAGCCCATTACTCCACTGAAGGCTCGGAAATAATCAGTCGAGCGTATA
>CAYYHH010000267.1:0-1870 GCA_964471645.1 uncultured Oscillospiraceae bacterium | reverse complement strand
GTAATGAAAGAAGCAGTTTCACCGGAGCTCATGAGCGCTGAGGAAGCGTCTGCCATGTTGATCACGGGAACTAAAGAGCCCAGGATCTATACTGTGGAAAGCGGGGATTGCCTCTGGGATATAGCCGTTAAAAACGGAATGACCGTCGAAGAACTGATATCCTCAAATCCCGATGCCGACATCGAGCACTTGAAGATCGGATCTACGCTTAATCTTTACGAGCTGAAGCCCTATATCCACGTCACGGTAACCGAGCGGGTGGCAACAACAGAAAAAATTGATTACAAGGTCACATTTGAAGAGACCAACACCCTGTACAAGGGAGAAATAAAAGTTAAAACTGCCGGTGTATACGGCAAGAGAGAAGTTACAAAAGAATTAGTCAAGGAAAACGGGGTCATCGTGTCCTCTGCCGAGATAGACGCCAAGGTTATCAGCGAGCCGTCGGCTCAGGTGAACCTGAAAGGTACGAAATCCCTGGCAACCCTTGTAGGGAGCGGATCTTTCGGCAGCCCGATGAATCACCTGGAGGTATCATCTGCCTACGGTTCAAGGGGAGGAGGAAGGCACACGGGGGTGGATCTCAGAAATCCAAAAGGAACTCCTATTTATGTCGTTGATGATGGTGTCGTTACCTTTTCCGCCAACAGCGGAAGCTATGGTAAAATCGTCAAGGTCTCCCACGGCAACGGCATAGAGACGTGGTATGCTCACTGTGACACTTTCCTGGTTTCTACGGGAACAGTAGTTAAAAAGGGTCAGCAAATAGCAACTGTAGGTATTACCGGCAGAGCTACAGGTTATCATTTGCACTTTGAGGTAAGGAAAAACGGAGTTCCGCAAAATCCTATGAATTATCTCTAGCGCGAAAAACCTTTGATTTCAGATTGCTCATAAGATATACTTTTATGGCGGGCACATGCTCGCCATATTTTGACTCTATGTTGGGCTGAAAATTAGTTATACCTATTAAATCAAACGAGGTCGATCATGGGACTGTTCAAAGATATAAATGAAGATATAAAAGCCGTACTTGCCCGGGATCCTGCTGCCAGAACGAAGTTCGAGGTATTGCTGTGCTATCCGGGTATCTGGGCGTTGATTTTTCATCGGCCGGCTCATTGGCTTTTTAGACATAATTTCAAATTCATTGCGAGATTCATTTCACAAACAGCAAGGTTTTTAACAGGCATTGAAATCCATCCCGGCGCCACTATCGGCAGGCGATGTTTTATCGACCACGGCATGGCTGTGGTCATCGGAGAAACCACCGAGATCGGCGATGATGTTACCATATATCAGGCGGTAACCCTTGGGGGAACGGGGAAAGAAACGGGGAAGAGGCATCCGACGATAGGAGATAATGTTGTAATAAGCAGCGGAGCAAAAGTTTTAGGACCATTTAAAGTGGGTAACCATTCAAAGATAGGGGCGGGTTCCGTAGTGCTGAAAGAGGTGCCCGACAACTGTACTGTCGTAGGAATACCGGGAAAAATAGTCAAGCGTACTATAAGACAAGGCGAGGAGCTCAACCAGATAGATCTTCCGGATCCCATCGCTGTTGAATTAGAGTGTCTGCGGCGCAGAATAGTAACGATGGAAAGGCAGTTGGCAAACTTGGAGGCTGAAAAGGAGATATAGACCATGAAAGTATATAATACATTGAGCAGAAAAAAAGAAGAGTTTTTACCGATAGATGAGAATGAAGTCAAAATATATGTGTGCGGACCGACGGTCTACAATTATTTTCATATCGGAAACGCCAGGCCCTTTGTCGTGTTTGACACCCTGAGAAGGTATTTGGAATACAGGGGTAAAAGGGTAAAGTTTATTCAAAATTTTACAGATGTAGACGATAAGATCATAAACA
>CAYYHH010000266.1:2946-3355 GCA_964471645.1 uncultured Oscillospiraceae bacterium | reverse complement strand
ACACCACCAGCTTTGTCTTGTTCCTCATAAATAGTTACCTCATAGCCTTCCTGGGCCAGTTTGGCTGCACAGGCAAGCGAGGCCGGTCCGGCTCCTACGCAGGCAACCTTGAAGGGTTTCTTATTCTTTGGCGCCTTTAATGTCTTCATCTTAAACGCCTTTTCCTGCTCTATTGCAAATCTTTGAAGCCTACCGATCTGTATGGGCTTATCAATGCCACACCTGCTGCATTCCTCCTCGCAGAGTCTATCATAGGGGCAAACCATTGCGCAGGATCCACCAAGGACATTATTCTTTCTGATCGTCTCTGCAGCTCCCTTGACGTTGTTAAACCTAATCGAACGGATGAAACTGCCCGGGTCTGTTCCGGCCGGACAGCCTTTGCTGCAAGGGGCGTCAATACACAGGA
>CAYYHH010000266.1:0-2936 GCA_964471645.1 uncultured Oscillospiraceae bacterium | reverse complement strand
CCTTACTCAACGCATCTCACTCCTTCCTTTACTTCTGATTGCTTTACATTTTCTCGGATACATTACCGCATCCGTTAATGTTGTAACCAGTTACATGGCATAACCATTCTACCACTTCCACGATTTTTTGCAAGACAATTGACCGAAATAATAGAAAATTAGAATAACTATTTTTACCAATCCAGGCGAAGTTTTTTTACCGGGCATACGAAGGTGCAAAGTCCACACCCGGTACATTCCTTTATATCCGCAGATATTTCGCCCTCTTCCGACATTGATAAGGCACCGTAGGTGCAGGCATCAATACATATACGGCAGTTTTCCATACAAGAAATGCTATCGTTCACATGACAAGTAAGAGGTTCGATTTTTATTTCCTCGAATGATTTTAGTTTTTTAAGCGCTTCCCCGCGAATTTCTTTGACGTCGCTGATGCCGTTCTTTGAGCCCCAGTTCCCTATATCCTCAACGATTTTACTGATATATCCCCTCCCGTTAATCATCATTGCCGTCCCTATCTGAACAGCCGAAGCACCAAGGAGAATATATTCAAGGGCACTTACGTAGGAGTCTATTCCCCCGATGCCGCAAATCGGGATATCTACTGTCTGGGCAATAGATGCAACCGATGCCAGGCCCAGGGGCTTAATAGGTCTTCCCGAATAGCCTCCGTAGGTTGGCAGCAATGGTTCCCTGTCTTCTATGTTAACGCCCAGAATGCAGCGGATCGCGTTGATAGCCGATACAGCCGAACCTCCCGCCCGCTGGACTTCCTGCGCTACTTTGGAAAGATTGGTAACGTTTTGCGACAACTTGACCATAACAGGAATTTTAACATTTTCTACTACGTAACGGGTCATTTTATATACTTCTTCAGGATCCGATGTCGCTACTTCAAGTCCTTCTCCCATAGGTGACGACAAACCGAGTTCGATTCCGTCCGCACCGTATTTTTCCATTTTTACGGCTAGGTATGCAAGTTCCGAAGGGGTATGGGCAGAAACATTTGCTATTACTACCCCGCCTCCGCTCTTTGCAATGTCCATTTCTCTTTCCCAACCTTCAATTTGCACATCGCTGTACAATCGAATGTTCTGAGCTCCGAGTCCGTCATAAGCAATACGAGGCCTTACATCCATCGACGGATCGCTGACTATGGTCTCTGTCACGACCGCACCGGCTCCGGCTGCCAAACTTTTTCTTATGCCTTCTCCATCGCGGCTCCACGGTCCCGCCGCTACCATTATCGGATTTTTTAACGATAGTCCTAAAAAGTTGGTTTTCATTGTAAATCTCCTCGTAGTAAATCTTTTCGTAAATACTGCAATCGATATCTGAATGTTTGTGAATACTGATGAACTTATCAGAAGAACTCTTTTATCCTTTCTTTATGTCCGCAGGATTTCCTTATTTTCAACTTTGATTGTAATATAATCTCTCTCATTATCATATTGCCGTTGTCCCTGCTTTCTATGACATCTAAGAGCAGCCTTGCTCCCGAAAGTCCCATTTTATGTAGAGGCTTTGCAACTGTTGAAAGCTTTGGCACCATAAGACCGGCCATTTTGATGTTGTCAAAGCCCATTACCGCCACATCTTCGGGTATCGATAATTCGGCATCCCTGAGGGCGTCAATCACTCCAAAAGCCAGCAGATCCGAAGTCGTAAAGATCGCCCGTGGGCGGTGATTGAGGCTGAGTAGCTTCCGCGTAGCCAGGTACCCGCCTTCGATTGTGTTGTCCTCTTCGACTAAATAGTTCTCTCTCAGCGGGATACCTGCCTCTTTAAGCGCTTTTCTATAGCCGATGATCTTATTTCTGTTTTCCATTACCGGAGTCATTCCATAGATCAGAGCTATATCCCTATGGCCACAGTTTAATAGGTGCTGAACCGCCCGATATGCAGCATCACAGCAATCGATCCTGACCATTGGCTCCGGGGAATTGCCGTTGTTTTCACCCACTAGCACAACCGCAACATTTTGATCCTTGAGATAGTTCAGGTCTTGGCTGTCGAGGAGCGACGAAACAAGAATTACGCCGTCTATATGCCTGTTTATCAAGGTTTGTATATATTGGCGCTCCTTTTTCACCTCCCCTTCCGTGATGCAAAGGAGGACGGTATAGCCCTTCTGATTTGCCACAGATTCAACCCCTTCAGCTATTTCTACAAAGGCCGGATTGTGAATGTTGGGTATGAGCAAGGCCAGGGTATCCGTTTTGTTAAAATTTAACCCTCTGGCAAACCAGTTGGGCTTGTAATCCATCTGTTCCATTAAAATTAAAATGCGTTCCCTTGTCTTTGGCGCTACCGTTTCCGGATGGTTCAAAACCCGGGAAACCGTGGCCACTGACACCCCCGCTTGCCTTGCAATCTCTTTAATGTTCATCGTTAATCTCCAAATTTAGTCTCCAAAATTGTGTATCCCGCATCCGTATTATATTTCTCATCTGATAATCGGATCCTTCATCGGATCCTTCAGATGTATAGCTACCCGTTCACGATCCGGTTTGATTCAGATCCTGAGCCTAATCCGGGTCAAGTTCCTGATTTGGTTCGGATTCAGACCTTGCTTCCCATTTGATCCATCTTCTGATTTCATTCCCGGTTTGGTTCAGATCCTGATCCTGATTTCATTCCCGGTTTGGTTCAGATTCAGGCCTTGCTTCCCGAGCCGGTTTGATGCATACTTCCTTGCTATTAATGCAGATAGATAATAGTATTATATCAAGAAAATTCTGAATTGAAAAGAACAGTCGATTTATAGGCATGTCTCCCATGAAGTCCTTTAATGAAGCTGCATCTATGAGAGTCGGATCTGAGCTTCTCATCATTGCCTCTGTCTGATAGTCTTCCAATGGCGCACAATCGGAATCATAAACTTAACAGGAGTCTGGCGTAATTATCTAAAAATAAAAGAAACCCTTTCTGTGTAT
>CAYYHH010000265.1:0-3382 GCA_964471645.1 uncultured Oscillospiraceae bacterium | reverse complement strand
TTAGAAAGGCTTTACAAAATGTTTGTTGAGCTGGACGCTGAGCTTGTGGAGATCAACCCGCTTGTTGTGAGCGAGGGCAGTGTGATTGCCGCCGATGCCAAGGTCACCATTGACGATGAGGCATTATACAGACACCCGGAGCTGCCTTATGTTGAGGAGAAAACCGATGCCGAAAAGAGGGCTCATGACCTTGGACTTGCTTATGTGGAGCTGGACGGAGATATCGGCGTAATGGCTAACGGGGCCGGCATTACCATGGCAACCCTGGATACTATACAGCATTACGGAGGCAGGGCGGCCAATTTCCTTGATGCGGGAGGCGGAGCCGGCGAAGAAGCTACCGCACAGGCATTGGGGCTGATTTTAGAAAGAAATCCCAAGGCAATACTGATCAATATATTTGGTGGAATCACGCGTTGCGATGATGTAGCCAATGCCTTTATTTCAGTTAAGAAGAAGGTGGACATATCTGTTCCCGTAGTAATCAGGCTGGTGGGAACAAACCAGGAGGAAGGCAGGCAAATTTTGAGGCAAGCAGGCATCGAAACATTTGATACCATGCATGAGGCCGCGGAAAAGGCGGTGCTCCTTTCATCTGGAAAAGCGGTTGCAATTACGGACACAGAAAAGGCCGTGCCCCTATCTTCAGAAAATGTTGCGATTTTAGCCGAAGAAGAAGCCGGATCCCTTGATGAGCAACAGCAAAGGACGGACTCTCCAAGGGGCAACGGTAAAAGGAAGGTGAAGTGACATGGCAATCTTTATCGATGATAATACTAATGTAATGGTCCAGGGAATAACAGGAAACCAAGGGACCTTCCACACCGAGAAAATGCTCGCTTACGGGACAAAGGTGGTGGCAGGTGTCTCGCCGGGAAAGGGTGGGCAGAGCGTTCACGGCGTACCGACTTACAATTCGGTGCTTGAAGCGATGGAGTATCATGAAATTCATGCATCCATCATTTTTGTGCCGGCGAAATATGCCAAGGACAGCGCATTTGAAGCCATCAGTGCCGGGATAAAATTGCTCGTTCTTTTGCCGGAACACATTCCTGTACATGATGCTATGGCTATAATGGATCATGCCCGCTGCAACGGGACCACTGTGGTGGGGCCTAACACTTTTGGATTGGTTTCATCAGGAAAATCCAAGATTGGTATTATGCCCAACCAATACTTTATTCCAGGACCTGTAGGTGTGGTCGCCCGATCGGGAACCCTGAGTTATGAGATTGTCGGATCCTTGCTAGATGCAGGAATCGGGACGTCAACGGTAGTCGGGCTAGGAGGCGACCGGGTGGTAGGTTTAAATTTCATTGATGTTTTGGCCCGGTTCGAGGATGACCCGGATACGAAAGTTATCGTGTTGGTAGGGGAAATCGGCGGTACGGCTGAAGAAAATGCATCTGTTTTTATAGCCGAGCATATGAAAAAACCGGTCATTGCTTACTTGGCGGGAAAAAGTGCCCCACCGGGAAAAAGAATGGGGCATGCGGGAGCAATCATCGAGCGGGGTATGGGAACATTAGAGGGCAAGATCAAGGCCTTGAACAAAGCAGGGGTCGAAGTAGCATCGCTGCCATTTGAGGTGCCGGAATTGGTGAGAAAAATCTTACAGATTTAGATTCCGTCGTAGTTGATTGTACTTGATCGCATAATAATAGATGACTCCAGAAAGGGGATACGATCATTATCATTCATTTGGCAGGTGGATTAATTGATTGCCTGTCTGCCGGTTAAAATTGTGTTCGCTGTCTAAGTGCACTGCAATATCAGCTCCCTGAATAATCCCAACATAGCATCATCATTTCCTGTCATTATTTCCGGATGCCATTGCACGCCTACAGCAAAGCCATCCTCCTTTTCGATTGCCTCTATGACGCCGTCTTTTGATCTGGCGGAAACCAAAAATCCGGGCGCGATTTTCTCTGCGGCTTGATGATGAAAACTGTTAACTCTGGCCGATTTACCAATAATCTTGTGCAGATTAGTTTCTGACTCGATATCTATTGTATGAGTTGCCAAATCGGGCCTTGCGCTTTGTAGATGTTTTAGATTCCCCTTTTTGCCTGAGATGTCTTGGATCAAGGTACCGCCGCTTGCAACATTTAGAACTTGGAGTCCCCGGCATATGCCCAGCAAGGGTTTATTCATTTCCAGTGCGATCTTTGCGACATTGATGTCGTAATCATCCCGTTCGGGACATATTGTCCCCAACTCTGCTGCCGGCTCTTCACCATATATTAATGGATTAATATCATAACCTCCCGATAAAACTATAGAATCCACGCTTTCTACTTGTTTTCTTACAGTTTCCAAATCCGGAATTACAGGAAGAATATAGGGAATCCCTCCTGCTCGGGATACAGACATTACGTAATTGTCGTTTGAATTGATACGGACATATGTGGGCTCTGCTTTTAGAGCAATAATTTGCATGGTATCGATAATACCAACCTTTATTTTTCTCATTTTACCCCTCCGATGTTATATTGACTAAAACTATAGCAATATCCATGCCGATGACATACAAGCTACAAGCATTAGTGATGGGCTAAGGTAATTCTATTATGATGCCGATGAGATTATGATAATGTCAACACCCGCCCAGGAAATATGCAGCAGTTTGAAGATTCGGCACACCCAACACTCCCCTTAGAATGTGCAAAATATGGAGAAGTGCTAGTTTTTTTGGTGTAAATTCTGCGGTTTCCCTAGCACTTCTCGGATTTTTGCACATTTGCTTGCCTTTTCCCTTGCACAAGTCAATACTTTGAATGATTAATCACAATGCGCGCGCCCTGATTAGATTGGTGGGAACTGTAACACCATTGGGCCGGATTTTAAGATGTGTTCTGATGGGGAATTGACGTAACAATTATCCGGTGATAACATGAAATTCAAAAGCGGTGAAGGGAAAAATAAAAATGGATAACAAATATTTAGACTACGCATTAGATCAGCTAAGAAAAATCGTTGAGATCCCCAGCCCTTCGGGGTTCACAAGGGAGGCAGTGCAATACGTTTACGATGAACTGGCTTCCGTGGGATACAACCCGGTCAGGACTGCAAAAGGCGGCATAATGGTGGATATAGGCGGAAGTGACAGGGACAATGGGTTGGTGCTGAGCTCTCATATTGATACCTTGGGTGCCATGGTAATGACGGTAAAGGAAAACGGACGGCTCAAGCTTTCCCCGATTGGAGGCCTGAGCCCAAACAATACGGAAACGGAGAATGTCATTATACATACCAGAAGCGGAAAGGTTTACTCCGGTACATTTCAGCTTGAAAACCCGGCAGTGCACGTGAATAAAGAGTATAACGAAAAGGTGCGTTCATTTGATAATATGGAAGTCGTTCCGGATGAAAAAACGACAAA
>CAYYHH010000264.1:0-3382 GCA_964471645.1 uncultured Oscillospiraceae bacterium | reverse complement strand
TGTACAACAATAAGCCTATATGTTAGTATAAAACAAGGGTTTATTTTTACATCGGAGGTGAAATTATGTTCAGAGAAATCAGAAGACCCAATCAGTTACTATCTCATGAGGAAGCAGTTAAAATCCTGGAATCCTGCTCCACCGGCGTGCTCGCAGTAAGCGGAGACGGAGGCTATCCGTATGCCGTGCCGCTCAACTATGTATATGATGGCGGTAAGCTGTATTTTCACTGTGCTTTGGAGGGGCATAAAATCGACGGTATAAAGAATAACGACAAGGTATCGTTTTGTGTTATTGAAAAGGATGATGTGGATGCCAAAGCTATGAATACCGACTATTTCAGCGTGATTGTGTTCGGGAAAGCTAAGGTCCTGTCAGGGGACAGAGAGCGCCGGGAGGCACTTGAATTATTGGCCCGGAAGTATTCAGCGGATTTTAAAGAAGAAACGCAGACAGAAATCAAGAACGAATGGGACAACGTTGCTCTGGTGGAAATAAACATCGAACATACTACGGGTAAAAAAGGCAGCGGCCTACTTTAATAAAGGACAAAAATCTCAGCGCTGATCGGCTGAGATTTTTGTTTAGGAACAACTAAACGCCAAGGTTAGATATTACTGAACAACCAACACGGGTATATCGGTTGTATGTAACACTCTGGTTGTAATACTGCCCATGTAGAGGCGCCTGCCCAGTGAACCCATGCCGGTCGATCCCATTACAATCATATCGACATCATGGGTGTCGGCGTAATCTACGATGGTGTTTGCCAGTTCGGCACCCGGCTCATCCAGCATTACGGTTTCAACATCTGAGTCTCCAAGGGTTTCTTTTGATTTTTCCAGCAGTTTCAGTGAATCCTCCCTGCCCTTTTTAATGATGTCCACCCAATCCAAGGCAGCTGAGTTTTGTGCCAGGCGTATGCTGTTATGATAATAGGAAACAGCGGATCTCACATTGACTATGTTCAATAGAATAATTTTGCTGCCAAGACATGAAGCGATTTCTTTAGCCTTGAGCATGGCCCTTTGGGAGTTTTCCGAACCATCAATGGGTACCAGGATTGTCTTCATTATTTACACCCTCTTTCCTTTCTTCCTTCCTTCTTTCTTTCCTTCCTTCCTTCCATACTTACTTATTTCATCTGCATATACCGGATTAAATTTAAAATATCTGTATTCTACAATTTTAATACCCGCTATCAAAAACAATAATCAGAAAATACAGATATTACGATTTTAATTTCGGAAAGCACACGAAATTTGCGCATCCGGATTATTTGTACATCTTGATAAGTCCTTGATAATAAGGTTGATCGCTGTATAAATAGTGGCAGGTAATAAAAGAAAAGGAATAAGAAAATTTTAACTCCTGAAAAAAATGCATTAACTCTTGAAAGAGAACATATGTTCTGATATGATGTGGTTGCAAAGGAGTTTCAAAAAAATGAGAAGTATTTTTCACATAGATGCAAACAGTGCCTACCTCAGCTGGACAGCGGTATCCTTGCTGGAAAAGGGATTTTCCACCGATGTCAGGCAAATACCGGCGGTCATATCGGGGAATCCCGAAAACCGGCATGGAATAATACTGGCCAAATCAATCCCGACTAAGGCATATGGAATCGGTACAGGCGAAAGCCTTTTCGAAGCGAAGCGCAAGTGCCCAGATCTGGCAATTTTCGCACCGGACTACGATCTTTATATGAAGTGCAGCGATGCAATGTACGACGTGCTTTGCCGCTATTCGCCTTTGGTCCAGCGCTATAGTGTAGATGAATGCTTTATGGATTACACATTGTCCGAAAAGAAATTCGGTTCGCCGCTGGATACGGCATATAAAATAAAGGAGCAGATAAAAAGAGAACTGGGATTTACCGTCAATATAGGATTGTCGTGCAACAAGCTTTTAGCAAAGATGGGTTCCGAACTGAAGAAGCCGGATCGGGTCCACACGCTTTATCCGAAAGAGATAGCAGAGAAAATGTGGCCCTTGCCTGTGGGCGAACTTTTCATGGTAGGCAGAGCTACCTCAAACAAATTGAACAGGATAAACATTACCACTATAGGGGATCTGGCTCGCACGGACCCGCATCATATGAAGGCGCTTTTGAAAAGCCATGGCCTTCTTGTATGGGACTACGCCAATGGAATCGATAATTCAGTCGTGATACCCAACGACGAAATTTATCAAAAGGGGATCGGAAACAGCACCACCGTAAAGTATGATGTGATTAATCGGGACGAGGCGTGCAACGTGCTGTTGGCATTGACCGAAAGGGTTGCGATGAGGCTGCGAAAGGCAGGCTGTAAGGCTTCTCTTGTATCCATCACGCTAAAAACCGATGGATTTATAAGGTACAGCCATCAGCTGCAGCTTCGGGATTTCATGGATTCGACAACAGAAATTTACGGGCACGCATGCCGGCTGTTCGATGAATGTTGGAAAGGTGAGCCATTGCGCCATCTTGGAGTGTCCGTATCCAATTTTCAGGCAACGAAAGAGACCATGCAGCTTTCTATTTTCAACCGGGATTCTGGAAAGAATCAAAAGCTGGATAGGGCGGTAGATACCATCCGCAGGCGCTATGGCGAGGGATCTATTATCCGGGGCGTCTTTGCAAATTCAGATTTCAAACCTATATTGGGGGGAACGCATGATGGAGAATATATTATGATGGGAGGGTATAAGTCTTGAAAATAGTTGCGGAACCTATAGATGCCCTTGTAATGTTCCGTGGCAGGAACAACCCCAGACCATATAAGTTCAGATATTCAGATCGTGCTTCCGAGATACATGAGATCAGAATAGATAAGATACTGCAGGTAGATGAGACGAAGGTCTGTGGAATCAGGGCTTTAGTCTATCGATGCCAAAGCGTAATCGACGGGATTTGCGCAGTATATGAGTTGAAATATATTATTGAGGATTGCCGTTGGGAGTTGTACAAGATGTAGTTGCAGGGCCGGAAGCGGAGTCTGGTGCAGCGTTCGCAGACGGTGCAGAAGGGGAGTCAGCTGAAGAGGAGTCAGACGAAGAGTTAGACGAAGAGTCAGACGAGGTTGTCTTTTTCATCAACGCCCGCTGTGCTGAAATAGCCGTCAGTGTATTGCCGAGGCGGGTAAAGGCCGACCCCCATATGGCCAATTGTGCGTTATCCGTAATTTCATTTGAAATTAAAACAGCGACAGAGGATATTAACATAGTCAATTCAGAAGCGTTCATATGGGTCTCCTTTGCTTAGTCTATGTTATGCCGAAATAATGAAATAATTATAATTATAATCAGGGCCTGCTGAACAACTCAAAAACTCTTTATTTGCAAAGGTTACAGTCGTTTTCGAGTTCAGAAAGTGCAAGGTTTTTACAGTGTTTTCATCAAA
>CAYYHH010000263.1:0-3407 GCA_964471645.1 uncultured Oscillospiraceae bacterium | reverse complement strand
TCGTTAAGGTTTTGTAATTTAACCTACAGTTAGTTCACGGGACTTCGCGTTTCCGTCGCCTATGTCAAGCCTCCTTTGAGTGGAAGACAGAAGCAGGAATAGAAAACCCACCTATCATAGGATAGGTTGTGAATTTGAAACCTGACGACACATTCGGGATTTTTTATTTATTTTAATAAAAAACGGTCGGTAATTTTATTGTCAAATACAATTCCTATGCTATAATTAGGACATGCTAAACGAAACGACGAACGAGAAAGTTACGTCAAGGAGGAAAAAATGAAGAAAACGAGTTTTGCGTTGTTCGTAAGTCTGATGTTGGTTCTTGCTCTCGCTTTGACTGCTTGCGGCGGTGGCGACGGAAATCAGCAGGATGAACCCGAGGTCACCAAAATAGTAGTAGGCATCCCACAGGATTTTGACTCTTTGGATCCCCATATTGCCCAGGCATCCGGAACAGAAGAAATAATGTTCAATATTTTCCAGGGCCTTATAATGCCTTCGCCGGAAGGGGAATTGGTTCCCGCGTTGGCTGAAAGATGGGAGATAAACAGCGATTCCACGAGCATTACCTTCTACTTGAGAGAAGACGTGCTGTTCCATGACGGAAGTGAATTTACCGCAGCTGATGTAAAATATACATACGACAGGGTTTGCGGCAAAATTGAAGAGGAACAGAATGCGCTGAGAAGTGTTTTTTCCGATGTTATCAAAGATGTCGAGATACTAGGCGATTATGAAGTAAAATTCAACTTTTTTGAAAGTGATGCGAAGCTTTTATCCATCATGTACTTCGGTATAATTCCCGAAGGCAGCGGGCCCACACAAGCGACTAATCCGATAGGGACAGGCCCGTTCAAATTCGTTGATTATACTCCGGGTGTCGGTATCAACCTGGCAAAAAATGAAGATTATTATGAAGAAGGGCTCCCAAAGCTCAACGAAGTTGAAGTTAAGATATTTGCAGACCTGAATGCAGGTGTACTGGCTCTGAGCAACGGCGAGATCCAATATATGCAAATCAACTATGATATGGTTCCTCAAATTCCGGAGGATCGTTTCGTGATTGAACAGTCCCCGATGAACACAGTTCAACTTATGGGACTCAACAATGATTTTGAACCGTTTAAAGATATTCGCGTAAGGCAGGCCCTGAACTATGCTATAGATAAACAGGAGATCATCTCGATCATAGCCCCGGGTGCGCCTGAGGTCGATTCCAACTTTTCTCCGGTCATGGCTTTTTGGTATGAGGATCTGGAAGATTTTTATTCCTATGACGTAGAAAAAGCTAAGGAACTCCTCGCCGAAGCAGGATATCCGGATCTGACTTTCACGGTTAAAGTTCCGGCCGAATACCCTTATCATGTGAACACGGCACAAATTATTGAGCAACAGTTTTTAAAGGCCGGCATCACTATGAAAATACAGATAATTGATTGGAGTACCTGGCTTGAGGAAGTTTACGGAGGCAGAAACCATGAGGCTACGATCATCGGGCTTACAGGGAAATTAGATCCGGACAGCATTTTAAAGAGATTTGATTCCGGTTACTCCAAAAACTTCATCAACTTCAATAATGCCAGATATGATGTTCTTATAGATAATGGGGCACGGGAACCCGATATCAGCAAAAGGGTAGAAATTTATAAAGAAGCACAGAGAATTTTATCCGAAGAGGCCGCTTCTGTTTTCATAATGGATCCTATCGAATATGTGGCGGTAGACAAAAATCTGAAGGGATATGTCCACTATCCTATGTACTTCATCGATCTGAGATATTTTGAGTATTAGATTTTTATCGATTAAACAGCCATTTTGGAGGACTCGATGGGAAAACGAATATTGTATTCAATACTAACATTTTTTCTGGTCACAATAATCATATTTACAATTTTTCAGTTCATTCCCGGGGATCCTATTTTGTCAAAGGTTGGTGTAGAACCGGATCCCGCCCTTGAGGAAGCTCTCAGGGCGGAATTCGGTTTGGACAAGCCCCTGTACGAACGTTATTTCGGGTGGCTTTTCAACCTGGCCAAACTCGATATGGGAACCTCGATACGCTATGGTCTGCCTATAAACGAACTGGTATTGGCGCGCCTGCCCAATACAGTCGGACTGGCAATCCTGGCTTTTATTTTTGTAGTAATCTTTGGAATACCATTGGGAGTCTTTGTTGCAAAGCATAATCAGACAAAGCTCAGCATTGTTTATAATGCATTAACTCAAATCGGAATCGCAATTCCCGCCTTCTTCTTTGCGATGATTTTGATTATTGTTGTGAGCATAAAGCTGCAATGGATCCCAGTTACCGCATATGCTCCTATTTCAAAGGGTTTATTCCCATTTCTGCGCGGGATGCTGCTGCCGGCCATCGCTGTAAGCTTTTCAGGTATTTCTATTACTGTCCGTTATGTCAGAAATTCTATCGTTGAGGAGCTGAACAGCGATTACGTATTAGCTGCTAAAAATAAAGGTGTGAAGGACCGGGATATCTTGTATAAGCATGTTCTCCGCAATGCCATGATCCCGATCGTAACGATCCTGGGAATGATCTTTGTCAGTATAGTCACAGGCAGCATAATAATCGAAACGGTTTTTTCCATTCCCGGTATCGGTTCATTGCTCATCGCTGCCATCAAGACTTCGGATTTGCCATTAACGCAGGGAATCTGCGTCTATATATCGATAGTTGTTATCCTGGCATATTTGCTTCTGGATATACTCTACATGGTCATTGACCCGAGAATAAGACTTAAGGAGTAATTCATGAAAAAAGCTTTTCGAAACAAAAATTTATTGATAGGGTCAATTTTAGTATTGTTTCTATTGATTGTTACTGTCGTGGGTATTTTTTGGACTCCCTACTCGCCAACCGCCATAGATTCAAAAGCTATGTTGGAGGGGCCTTCTGCCGATCATTGGGGAGGCACGGATAAACTGGGCCGCGATATTTTTTCAAGGACCATGACGGCGGGGCAGACGGCATTTTCCATAGGCGTCATCACCGTGGGGTGCTCGATGGCATGCGGAGTTTTTCTGGCGCTGTTGGCAGGCTATTTTCAGGGTTGGGTGGGCAATGCGATAATGCGCCTTACAGATGCATTTAAATCGATACCCAGTTTGCTTTTCGCTATGATGGTTGCTGCCATATTAGGCAGGAGTTTCGGTTCAACTACCCTTGCTATTACGCTGATACTGATACCTCAATTCATAAGAATGACCAGAGCGAGCGTCCTGAAGGTTAAGGAAAACGAATACATCCAGTGGACAAGGTTGATAGGTCTCAACTCTATGAGGGTCATGATCCGTCATATTTTGCCTAACGTAATGTCTACGGTGATAATCACCGCATCCCCGGCTTGATTGCCATGGCAGCGCTGATCGTCAAGCAGATCGCCACTCCC